>JBDLSS010000464.1:0-2729 GCA_039799345.1 Pseudomonadota bacterium | reverse complement strand
GTCCAAAAATCCCAAAAGATTGCTGCCTAAATGTTTGCGCAACCGTCGCGATTCTTCATAACCGCGACTGAACAAACCTTCTAGCCCCATGGGATTTTCATCGTCATTATTGCTCAGGCGGTTGTATAAATTATTCAGCTCGCGTAAATCTTTGGCTTTGCGGAAACGCTCTTCAAAGTCGCGGCAATTGCGCTCAACGCGCTTAAATTGGCGCGATTTGAATAAAATTAAACTCCAAGAAATCAAAGAGATGACTAATAAAATCACCATTACGATTTGCACCAGTAAACTGGCGTTGAGCAAAATTTGTACAAATGATAAATCATTCATAAACGTGTAATTCCTTTAATAGCACGTCGGGAAAAGCTTTGGGGCGCATCGTGCTTGCGTCAATGCCCGCTAAACGGATAGTGCCTTGCGACAACACCACGGAATCGCGCTGAATCGATTGAAACATGCTCATGCTTGCCTTGCCCAATTTGTGAATGCGGGTGTGCACGCTTAATAAATCATCAAACAGCGCGGGCTTGTGATAATCCACATTGATGTGTCGCACCACGAATAAAAAATTATGTTCGGTTTTCAAACGGCTTTGTTCAAAACCCAAGGCGCGTAACCATTCAGTGCGTGCACGCTCCATAAATTTCAAGTAGTTAGCATAATAAACTACGCCTGCTGCGTCGGTGTCTTCGTAATAAACGCGTACATTCAATTCAAATTCATTCATCTTCGCCAAGCTCTTTGGGCGGGGTTAAACCGAAATGTTGCCATGCCAAACGGGTGGCAATGCGTCCGCGCGGGGTGCGCATTAAAAAACCTTGTTGTAATAAAAACGGCTCAATGACTTCTTCAATCGTGCCGCGTTCTTCGCCCATTGCAGCGGCAAGACTTTCCACGCCGACGGCTCTGCCTTCAAATTTCTGCATCAGGGCAAGCAATAATTTTCTGTCCATCATGTCTAAACCGTAAGTGTCCACGCTGAGCAAGTCTAAAGCGCGTTGGGCGACTTCTAAATTGATTAAACCTTGCGCTTTGACTTGGGCATAATCGCGCACACGGCGCAATAATCGGTTGGCAATGCGCGGCGTGCCGCGTGAACGGCGGGCGATTTCCATGCCGCCTGCTTCGTCAATTTCGACATTCAGCAAATGCGCAGAACGTTTGACGATGCCTGCTAAATCTTCGCTGTTGTAAAATTCAAGGCGTTGGGTAATTCCGAAACGGTCGCGCAAGGGTGAAGTTAATAAACCTGCGCGGGTGGTTGCGCCAATTAAAGTAAATGGCGGTAAATTCAGTTTAATCGAACGAGCGGATGGCCCTTCACCAATCATAATATCTAATTGATAATCTTCCATCGCAGGATACAAAATTTCTTCCACCACGGGACTTAGGCGATGAATTTCATCAATAAACAACACGTCACGGGCTTCAAGCCGGGTGAGAATTGCGGCTAAATCGCCCGCACGTTCTAACACAGGCCCTGAAGTTTGGTGTAAATGCACGCCCATTTCATTGGCGATAATGTGGGAAAGTGTGGTTTTCCCTAAACCTGGTGGCCCAAAAATTAATACGTGGTCTAAGGCTTCTTCACGGGCGCGGGCTGCGGGTATGAAAATTTCGAGTTGTTCACGCACGCGGGGTTGTCCCACGTATTCGCTAAGCCGTTGCGGGCGCAGGGCTTTGTCAATAATGCGTTCATCGGGTGTGCCCAGTTGCGGGCTAATGAGGCGGTCAGTTTCAATCGTCACAATCGCTGATACTATCCAAAAAGTTAAGTTCTCATTATAGAAGATATGTTTGTGTGGGACACATTTTTCTGGGAGAGGAATATTTAGACTTCAATTTCACACAGTAATTCACAAGAAATAGTTGCAGTTTAATGGCGGGTGTGTATCAATATCGTAAAGACAAGTATTTCATCTTTCATATTTTACACTAAACTTCAAATCGACTCGCTAAGACATCATCTTGCCTAAATTGGTTAATTAGTATATAAGAATAAGATGTTGTAGTTCTGAACTCGTTGATTAAAGGAGAGTATATTATGGAAAATTTTGACCAAGAATTAGATGCGTGTGGATTAAATTGTCCCTTGCCAATTTTGCGCACTAAAAAAGCATTGGCAACAATGCACGCAGGGCAAGTGCTTCACCTTATGGCAACTGATCCTGGCTCGGTGAAAGATATTCCCGTGTTTACTAAGCAAACAGGAAACACCTTGTTAGAATCTTCAGAAATTGAAGGCAAATATCATTACTTTATCAAAAAAAGCTAGGCAGGTTCTATGTCTGAAAACAAGCGGTTAGCGATTATTGCAACCAAAGGCACGTTAGACTGGGCTTATCCCCCCTTTATTCTTGCCTCGACTGCGGCAGCATTGGGCTATGAAGCTCAAATTTTTTTCACTTTTTATGGGCTGAATTTGCTTCGTAAAGAGTTAGATTTGCGAGTATCTTCTTTAGGAAATCCTGCGATGCCGATGCCGATTCCTGTGCCCACGGTGGTGCAGGCATTGCCCGGGATGGAATATTTCATGACGGCAATGATGAAGCGCAAAATTAAAGACAAGGGCGTTGCCAGCATCGAAGAGCTGCGTGATCTCTGTATTGAAGCCGAAGTGAAATTAGTTGCCTGCCAAATGACAGTGGATTTATTCGATTATTCACATGATGATTTTCTATCCTGTGTTGAATATGGCGGTGCGGCAACCTTTTTAGATTTTGCAGGCG
>JBDLSS010000463.1:0-5857 GCA_039799345.1 Pseudomonadota bacterium | reverse complement strand
TTTTATACTTGGTACAGATAGCCCAACAAGCTTCCTTAAATTTTTCCTCTACAGCTGCTAATTCGCTTGTTATGCCAACTTTCTTACCGTCACCATATAATTGAATCATGACATTGTTAATATCATATTGAATTTGCATAAGTGCAATTTTTTTGTCGCTAATTGCTTGTTTGATTGATATATCTTGACTTCCTAATGTGAAAACTCCTTTTATTTCATCGGATTGATTAAAATTTTTCACAACAAAGTGACGATTATAAACCAGAGTTTGTAAAGGAATACCATCTTTCCACGTAATAGAACAGCTTGGAAATTTACTTTCATCAGCAATCACTCGGGTAATGGTGGTTTTACCTGAACCATTAGCACCAAAGATAAAATTAAACTGAGATAAACCATTGAGATATTGTGAAGCTTTATACGTTGCAATATTGGAGAGTTTAATAGATTCAATCATAATGACTTATCCTTAAAAGACATTAAATATGATTGGGAAATAATACCTTAATCTATAGAAGTGTAAAAGCAACAATTCATCTTATTTAAGCTGAGTACGACAGAAAATTAATCATGCAAAGTTATACCTAAAAGAAGACTTGGAATAATTAAGTATCTGTTAAATAAGTCGTTACCCAAGAAAAAGCAAACTGTTTTCAAACATAGCTGTCTTTGGGTTGACCCCAAAAATATCTCTATTCATATTTAACAGCTTATTGGTGTTGCACACAATAGTGGGTTAGGGATGTCATCGATAAACTGATAGCGCGTTTACATGAAAGTCCCCGCGAGATGAACTGGGTTTGATTGAGAAATTCAAGGAAAATATCGATTACTTTAGAGAAAAACTCTTAGAAAAAATGCTCTGAATTAATATTCACAGGGTTCAAGAATTTTTAAAAGTATAGGAGTTACGCAGTTTAAACACTAAGTTTTTTATTTACAGTGAGTGAGTATTGTGCGTTGTACAAACACATTTTTATTATAATCAAATAGTTACTGTTTGAACTGCGTAACTCCCACAATTTTAAAATTAACCCACACGTTCCACTTCTTCTGCAACAATCACATAACGCCACAAATCACGTTCCGAGGTGCAGCTGTAGCAACTAATTAAAGTGAGCCGTCGATTCATAATCGGAGTTAATAATTGCATATTGCTTTTTTCAACCACTTGAATATCTGACACTTTATAACGCCATAAACCGCTGCGTAAGGATTCCAGCACTAACAAATCACCCACATGTAAATTCTGTAAAATCCGTAAATCGGTGTCAGGATGTACACTGAGGATACTATTCCCCAATTCACCAGGAATTGCGCTACTGTCTAAATGTCCCAGCGCGTAGGAAGAAACTCCTTCGCTGGCGCGTGCCAAAATTACGCGTTCAAAATTTAACTGGGGAATGGACAAACGCGCTAATGGGTAAGTGTTTGCCCAAGGCCAAGGTTTCACCTGGCGACCACTGGCTTGCGTACGCACCCAAGCTGTATGTAATAAGCCATGAGCCACCCATGCTTGTGGGGAATAGAGCGATTTACCATGACTACTATTCCACACAATCATCATTAATAAAGCACCTATGACAATCCAGCTTAAACGCGAGAATGTTCGTAAAGTGTGCTTAGCCATAATTCCTCCAGATAAAACAAAAGTTATGAACTTAACTTGCAGAAGAAATTAACAACACCACGCCTGCCAATACGACAGCGGAAGAAAGTCCCGCTAACAAACTAACGCCCACAAAGTTCAATAAGTTCATAAAAGGGGCAGATTGAGAGCTTGATTTCAGCGTAGTCGTATTCATATCGTATATCTCCAAAATAATTAAAAGTGAATCGGTACAAAAATGCACTCAAGTTTAGCCATCTAACAGCAGCAGTACATTGAGCTAAGATATGTGCCATTGTAGAAAGGAGTTATGACAAAGCAAGGGCGAAATATGGCAAAAAAATGGAAATCTGCCTTTTGCATAGACTTATTTGGGTTTTAGCAATGTTCAAAGACGTGATTTGTCTGAATCGGGATTCACAGAACTCCAAATCAAACCTATGGCTACGTTTTCACAGCATCTCGTAACTGCTTTAATCTCAGCAATTGACAAATGTACACAACATCGTGTTTCATGCACGTAAGATTAAACTTATTTGAGAATAAACTTATGGTCCAAACTTTACCGCATCATCCTTGCCCCTGTGGTTCTCTGCATGAATTTACCGATTGTTGCGAACCTTATTTAAACGGTACACAACTCGCTCCCACAGCAGAAGCCTTAATGCGTTCACGTTATACGGCATATGTTATTGGAAATACTAATTATTTATTAAATACTTGGCATGCTGACACCTGTCCAAAAAATTTAGAGTTAGACCCTCAGGTGCATTGGTTGGGGTTAAAAATTGTGAAAGTGCATCGCAACGTGCATGAAAATACAGGACAAGTGCATTTTGTGGCACGTTACAAAGCTAAAAATGGACAGGCACACCGTTTGGAAGAAAATAGCCGTTTTGAGAAAATTGGGGCGCAGTGGTTTTATATCGATGGGGATTTTGCGGAATAAGAATGACGCGGATTTCACCTGAATTAAAGGACTGGTAACCCTGTCACAGCGACCAATCCTAAAGCTTAACTTTCACAGCAGCGACATAACTCCTGCAAACGTCGATGAGCTTCTTCAACATTATCATAAATGTGTGGGGATAAATCACGTTGCTCCAATGCTTCCCCTAGCTTAGCTCGCAAAAACGTACTGGTGGTGTAGCAAGTCACGCCAAAGTAAAAACGCTCCACCAACTCTTTAATCATATTGGCATAAGCATCCATCAACTGAGGCAAAATAAAGAAATTATCATAATTGACGATGGTAAAAACTTTTTTTCCCAACGGCTTAAGATAATCAATCACATGTTGGCGCACTGCTTCAATCATATGATGTGAACGAATTTCGAAATTTTCAAAATTCACAAAGAAAATATTTTCATGCGCATTAAAGCTTAAACGCGCACTTAACGGCAATTTCAGCATCAATGGACGTAATCCCATGGATTCACGAATAAAAATATGCCGATCCATGCAAGGCAAAGGATTCCGAATCACGGGCACAAATTCCATATGTGCTAAAATATCGCGTTCTAAATCAATATATTTTGCAATTTCAATTAATTCTAAACCCTGTGACCCTAACTGAAACACGCAACGTTCAGTGATATACAGCACGGGCTGATTTTTCTTAACCGCATATTCCCCACTGAAAGTGCGATGTTCCACCGCCTTCACAAATTTACACACAGTGCCTTCATTAATAATATGCAATTTTCCAGTATTCACCATCAGTTCTGCATTGGCGGTAAACGTGCCCACAAATACCACTTTCCGCGCATTTTGACTAATATTAATAAAGCCACCCGCACCCGCCAATTTTGGGAAAAACTTGCTGACGTTGACATTGCCCTCGCAATCCACTTGCGCCATCCCTAAAAATGCAATATCTAAACCGCCACCATCATAGAAATCAAATTGAGCGGGTTGGTCAATCACGACTTGAGTATTGCTTGCCGCGCCAAAATTTAAACCGCTAGCAGGTACGCCACCAATCACACCGGGTTCTGTGGTTAAAGTTATTAAATTAATCACTTGTTCTTCATTGGCAACGCTGGCAATGCCTTCGGGCATCCCAATCCCTAAATTCACAATGCTGTTGGCTTTTAATTCCAAAGCGGCGCGACGTGCAATAATTTTGCGTTCATCGAGCGGAATTTGAGGAATGGCGTGCATCGGAATCCGAATTTCACTGCTAAAAGCGGGATTGTATTCCGTGCCAAAGGTTTGCCAATGATGTTCAGGACGCGCCAGCACCACACAATCCACTAAAACTCCTGGAATTTTGACCAGTTTCGCAGGTAAAGTGCCATTTTCTGCAATCCGTTCCACTTGAACAATCACAATACCGCCTGAATTATGCGCCGCCATCGCCAAAGGCAAAACCTCCAAAAATAGAGCTTCTTTTTCCATAGTGATATTGCCGTCAATATCTGCGGTGGTACCACGTAAAATCGCAATATCAATCGGAAATGTTTTGTAAAATAAATATTCTTCGCCCTGAATTTCCATCAGTTCGACCAAATTTTCTTGGGTAGAATCATTGATTTTGCCGCCGCCCAGACGCGGGTCTACAAAAGTACCTAAGCCTACGCTGGTTAATAAGCCGGGACGTTTGGCGGCGATTTCTCGGAATAAATGCGCAATCACACCTTGTGGGAGGTTATAAGCTTCAATTTCATTGTTGATGGCTAACTGCTGCAATTTAGGTACTAAACCCCAATGCCCCCCAATTACCCGCTTAATCAGCCCTTTATGTCCTAAATGATTTAAACCGCGCTGTTTGCCATCGCCTTGTCCTGCAGCATAAACGAGGGTTAAATTATGCGGTTTGCCTGTTTCTAAAAAATATTCTTCTAAGGCAATGGCAACGCCCTCGGCAAAACCAATACCGACAAAACCATCAGTTGCAACGGTATCTCCATCATGAATAAGACGTACTGCGGCTTCTGCACTGACAATCTTACCTTTACGAAATAATGGCGACTGTGACAATACAGGGTGTTTATTCGGCATGATTTTCCTCCTTAAAAGTTTTTATCTTTATCTTTATAGTTTTAGCAGTTTTAAGCAGTGATTACAAAGCCACCAACGGAATTAAAAGACATTTAGCGGTAGATAGTTCAGGCAGCATCTGGACTATTTAAGAAAGAAACCCTAAGCAACAATTCTGCTTGACAATGGCTATCATCCAGAACGTATTCGGAAAAAGTTAGAAAATTATTATTCTGAAATCATGGATAAAATCCAGTTTGAGTTATCGCCCAAGCCTTCAAAACGAGAGAAGGTAGCGCAAGGAAAAACACGCTTTGTACCCGCCAAGACTCGATGGGTAATAGAACATTAAAATGCTTGGGTGGAGAGATATAAGTCCTTACTTAAGAATTTTGAATGGAGTCTTGAGAATGCGAATGCCAAACTTAAACTGTGTTTTATCAGACTTATGATTAAACGAATCGATTCTATAAGAACTGTCATTAAACTGTGAATAGCATTTTTTATCTTGTCCCACGCGAGCGCATGGAACGAGATAAAGAATTAAGCGGCCGCTTAAAAAGGGTGGGTAACGTAGTTGAAAACTGACATTAAAAACCTTAAACCTTCGGCAATGCCCGCACGGCTTCCAAAACACTCGCTACATGTTCTGGAACTTTGACTGTGCGCCATTCCTGTACTAACTTTCCCGAGCGGTCAAATAAATACGTGCTGCGCTCTAAACCGATTGCAGGTTTTCCAAACATCGTTTTTGGATAGAGCACCTGAAATAAATTACATAAATCCCCTTTAGTGTCGGCTAACAACTCAAAGGGAAATTGATAATCGGCTTTGAATTTCTCGTGTTTGCGCACCCCATCACGGGAAACACCCAAAATCACTGCATCAGCGGCGACAAATTCGGCGAAATGATCCCGAAAATCTTCGCCTTCTTGAGTACAAGCAGAAGTGTGATCTTTGGGATAAAAATATAAAACCACTGCCTTGCCTTGCAAATCCGCTAAATTAATTTGTTGCTGACCCGTGGCGGGCAGCGTGATATTTGGTAATGAATCGCCCAATTGCATTGATGTTTCCTCGTTATTTTAGCGGACCCATGACCGCATCTAAATTCAGCTCGTCACATAAATCCATGAATTCATTACGCAGATTGACCAGCATTAATTGTGCAGGCACACCAATGCTCATGCTAATGGCACAGAGCTGGGTGTTGTTGCGCGGCGGTGAATAACGTTCCATACTGCACTCGATAATCGGAATATCATA
>JBDLSS010000462.1:0-5798 GCA_039799345.1 Pseudomonadota bacterium | reverse complement strand
TCAACACCGCGTGATTCGTTTTGAAGAGTTGTTTTTTGGGACGATTGATGGGGCAAGTGTTTATCCAAGGCAAGTGGTCAAGCGTGCTTTAGAGCACAATGCCGCCGCGCTAATTTTGGCTCACAATCACCCGTCAGGTGTGGCAGAACCCAGTCAAGCAGATGTTACATTGACCAAGCGTTTA
This sequence comes from Pseudomonadota bacterium, assembly GCA_039799345.1. Classification (GTDB taxonomy): domain Bacteria; phylum Pseudomonadota; class Gammaproteobacteria; order Beggiatoales; family Beggiatoaceae; genus JAQTYU01. The sequence continues at coordinate 5,614 of JBDLSS010000462.1, read as the reverse complement.
AGTACTGCATTGGGATTTGTAGATGTGCGGATTTTGGATCACTTCATTATCGGTGATGGCTATAGCATTTCTTTGGCGGAACGGGGTTTGCTGTGAACGTATTTTGTGCCGTTTATCTCGTTTCCAAACAGGATTTCACTGCCATTAAGTTAAGCCTTACTCAAATAATCATGCGGTTTAAATTGCGAACCAGACCTACTAGGTTTTAAAAACCTAGCAGGTCTGGAGTCCAGCGTGATTAGGACTGACAATCTTCGGAGAATAACCTGTTTTTGAGACGAGTTATTGATAACGAATTGATAAAAAGAAAGTACGTCCCATGGCAGGATAAAACGCCGCTGTTTCATAACCCTTATCTAAAGCATTCTCTAAACGCGCTTGTACCGACCAATGCTGATCAAAGCTATATTCACTGCGTAAATTTAAGGTTGTGTATCCCCCCAAACGCACTTTATTCATCGCATCTTCATAACGATGACTTTGCGCCAATACACCGCCCGCCAAACGCCACGCGCCCATACGATAGCCCGTTTCCAGCGATGCGGTTTGTTGCGCCCGACGTGGTAATAAAAGCCCCGTTTTTTCATCTTCAGGTTTCAACCACTGAAACATCGCAGAGGCATCCCATTGCAGTCCTTTCCAACTCAACGTATTTTCTAAACCGCGAATTTTCGCCTTGTTGATATTTTGAATCGGATAACCGCCAATTAATTGATCAATATTGGTTTGATAGGCATTTAATCCCCAACTTACTTGCTGTATTTTCCCCGCAAAACCCAACTCCAAATTATGCGAAGTTTCAGGTTTAATATTGGGATTACCATAATTAGGATAATACAATTCGTTAAACGTTGGGGCGCGGAATGCAGTGCTGTAAGCCAAGAAACTGCGAAACGCAGGACTGAAAGTGTAACCCAACGAGACATTACCCGTTTTATGCGTACCAAACTGCTCATTTTTATCTCTGCGACCGCCAAGCAGCATTTCAAACTTGCCAAATTGATATTGATATTGTGCAAACGTACCGTCATTATCACGCGAACTAATTGCATAAGGCGTTGTGCTATCGACTTTATCAGTTTGATGATCGTAGCCCAAAATCAAAGATTCATTCTTTGAAATCACGATATTATTTTGCCAGGTCCACGCATTGCGATCCGTTTTATAACGGGTGTCAGCAGTGTTACCGAAATTTTTTTGATCGTCGCGGCTATTGCTGAGATTTAAACTCATTTGCCAAGTGGACGGCAACCCTGCCAACACTTTCACCCCTGAAATTTGTTGAGTGAAATCAGTTTGATTGTTATAACTTGAATCATATTGATTCGTGCCCTGTACTCGCATAGAATGCGCTTCAACGCTTAAATCCTGACTAAAACGATAACCTAAACGTGCGGTGTAAGCATTATTGCTATAACCATCTTTGTCAGGCTCTACGGTAAAACAACCCGCTTTTAAACTGCCACGACAGGTATTATACCCGTCGCTTTTGATACGGCTGCCATACAGGCTATACCACGCATTATTCTCTTCACCTGAAATACCAATGCTCATTTGTTGGGTTTTATAAGAACCCATCCCTAACTTTAAGCTAGGTTTTGCCTCGCCCGAACCTGCGCGGGTAAAAATCTGAATCACCCCACCAATGGCTTCCGAGCCGTACAAACTGGAACGTGCACCGCGTACCACTTCAATGCGTTCAATTTGTTCGAGTGGAATATCTTGAATAGAAGCCAAGCCCAAAGTTGCCGAGCCGATTTTGACCCCGTCAATTAAGATTAGCGTTTGATTGGAATTAGTGCCGCGCATGAACACGCTACTGGCTTTACCTAAACCGCCGTTGCTGACAATATCCACACCCGCTAAACCGCGTAAAATATCGGGTAAGGTACTTTGTTGGCTGTGTTCGATTTGCTCACGATTAATCACCGTCACCGAAGCCAAGGTTTCTTCAACAGCTTGTGCGCTGCGTGTGGCGGTCACGACCATTTCTGGTTGAGTAGCAAGGTCTTGTGCAAGGCTGAGGCTAGGCAATAACAGGGGGAAAAAATAATAAGACTTGTTCAAAATAATTCCTCTTGGTTATGAATTCATCAGAGAGGAAGGGAGAAAAGGATGCACACCTCACCACAAAAAGTGAGGGCCATTGCGGCGCATTCATCCAGTCCGTTGCCCTCCGCAACCGACATTATTATTTAGTTTGTAAAGGTCGGTCTCCGGACTTATAAGCAGGCTTTCACCCTCAAAATTCGCCTTCCCACACGAAAATAGGGCGTGCAGTGGCATAATGAACCTTGTTTACTTAGTTTACCGTTGCGGGGGCAGTGTCGGATTTTCACCGACTTCCCGTGCAAGCAAGCTTGCTACCTTAACAAAACGCTCGATTTAACAAGGATAACCAAGGGATGTCAAGTGAAAGTTCGGAGAAATTCAAGCGGTTCTTGCTCTAAGTCAGTATTGACAGCATGAAAGTATTTACAAGCAGATAGATAAGTTGCTCAAGGAAAAGCTCTCCCTGAGCGGTATAGTCCGTGTGACAGGAATCTTGAGGACGTGGCTATAGCGTTATGTAAACCATTTGTACGAGAAACAAGACTTAGAGCCGCAGCCTGTAAAAAAGGGAAGTTGTGCTTAGAATGCAATGAGATGTGTTGTACAAGAAGCATTCTGAACGGTATCCAACATTTTCAGTAAATAAGCCTCGTCCTTATCCCTAATTTACATAATTAAAAAACTGTTATTTTGTGTCCATTGTGTAGATCAAATTTGTGTAGTTCAGACATATCCTAAATTCAAAATCCAACTTACGCTAAAATAGCGGTTCATCTTAATTTCAATGAAAAGAACCGAATTTTAGCGTATGGCAACCACCGATTTTTCCGAACACACCCCGATGATACAGCAATATTTAAGCATTAAGCTTGAATATCCTGAAATGTTATTGTTTTACCGCATGGGGGATTTTTACGAACTGTTTTTTGAAGACGCACAACGCGCCGCCCGCCTGCTCGACATCACCCTGACGGCACGCGGCAAAACCGCAGGGCAAAATATCCCAATGGCAGGCGTGCCGTTTCACGCGCTGGAAAATTACTTAGTCAAATTAGTGCGCCAAGGCGAATCAGCAGTGATTTGTGAACAAGTTGGCGACCCCGCTGCCAGCAAAGGCTTAGTCGAGCGCAAAGTGACCCGCATCATCACGCCGGGCACGCTCACCGACGAGGCTTTATTAGAAGAACGCCAAGACAATTTACTCGCGGCAATTTACCAAGTCGATCACACGTTCGGGCTGGCAAGTTTGGATTTATCCAGCGGACGCTTCAATGTCACCGAAATGCCCAGTTTATCCTTATTACACAGTGAATTAGCACGCTTACGCCCCGCAGAAATTTTAATCAGTGAAAGCAGTTTATTCACCCTGCCCAGTGAACGCTTACGCAAACAGCCTGATTGGTATTTCTCGCTCAGCACCGCGCAACGCTTATTAAATCAACAATTTGGTACGCAAGATTTAGCAGGTTTTGGCTGCGAACATTTAAAAGTCGCATTACGCGCCGCAGGTTGTTTGCTGCAATATGCCAGCGATACCCAGCGCACCCAATTGCCGCACATCCAAGGTTTACGTTGGGAAAGACGTGAAGACAGTTTATTACTCGACGCAGCCACGCGCCGCAATTTAGAACTCGACAACGGACTGACAGGCAAACGCGAACACACTTTAATCAACGTGCTCGACCAATGCGCCACCCCAATGGGCAGCCGTTTATTGCGCCGCTGGCTGCACCGCCCCTTACGCGACACCGACGTTTTAAAAGCCCGCCATCACAGCATCGGCGTGTTATTAGAACAGCAAGCTTTCGACGCGCTGTATAAAAGTTTGCGCGGCGTGGGCGATATTGAACGGATTTTAGCGCGAGTCGCGTTGAAAACTGCCCGTCCGCGCGATTTAAGCCAATTACGCACCGCCTTAAGTTTACTGCCTGATTTACATGAATTTTTATTGCCTATCGCTAGCCCGAGATTGCAGGAATTGGGTGCAGCAATTCAAGGTTTTCCCGAAGTGCACGCCTTATTAGCAGCGGCAATTTTGGAAAATCCACCGATGTTAGTGCGTGACGGCGGGGTAATTGCGGCGGGTTATGATGCAGATTTAGACGAATTACGCAATTTAAGCGAGCACGCAGGACAATATCTAACTGATTTGGAAATCCAAGAACGCGCCCGCACAGGGATTGCAAATTTAAAAGTGGGATTTAATCGGGTTCATGGTTATTACATCGAATTAAGTCGGATTCATACCGAAAATATTCCCGTCAATTATACGCGCCGCCAGACTTTGAAGGATGTAGAACGTTATATTACGCCTGAGCTAAAACAGTTTGAAGACAAGGTATTAAGTGCTCGCGAACGCGCTTTAGCACGGGAAAAATATCTTTATGAGCGTTTATTAGAAAAATTACATCCGCCTTTGCCAAAATTACAAGCCTGTGCTGCCGCCTTGGCAGAACTAGACGTGTTGCAGAATTTTGCCGAACGCGCCAACAGTTTGCATTATTACCCGCCAGAATTCAGCCCGAAGGAAGGCATTGAAATTGTGGGTGGGCGACATCCTGTGGTCGAAGCGGTGCAAGAAACCCCGTTTATGCCCAATGATGTGACTTTAGACAAACAGCAGCGCATGTTAATTATTACTGGGCCGAATATGGGCGGTAAATCGGTGTTGATGCGGCAAACCGCGCTGATTGTGTTAATGGCGCATATTGGCAGTTTTGTGCCTGCGGATCGCGCGGTGATTGGAGCGATTGATGGGATTTTTACCCGCATTGGCGCAAATGATGATTTGGCGGGCGGGCGTTCTACGTTCATGGTAGAAATGACGGAAACTGCGAATATTTTGCACAATGCCACCCGCAACAGTTTGGTGCTGATGGATGAGATTGGGCGCGGCACGAGTACCTTTGATGGTTTATCTTTGGCGTGGGCGTGCGCGGAACATTTGGCGCGACACATTGGCGCGTACACTTTATTTGCAACCCATTATTTTGAATTGACGCGCTTGCCAGAATTGTGTAAAGGCATTGAAAATATTCATTTAGATGCCGTTGAACAAGGCGATAAATTGATTTTTATGCACGCAGTGAAATCGGGCGCGGCGAATAAAAGTTATGGGCTACAAGTAGCATTGTTGGCGGGCGTGCCGAGAAATGTGGTGGCGCAAGCGCGTTTACGTTTGAAGCAATTGGAAGATCAAGCGGCAACCATGCAGCCGCAGCAAAACCGTTTAAATTTTGGTGGGCCGCCGCCCGTGGTGGAAGTGGTAGAAATCGTGCCTGAAGCTGTGAACCCTGTGTTGGCACAATTAGCAAAATTGGACGTGGAAGACATCAGCCCTAAACAGGCGTTGGCATTAATTTATGAGTGGAAAGCTTTGCTGGAATAAGCTGAATTTTCGTTTATGCAAATTAAGCACAATAATCTTATTGTCTGAATTAGGATTTTCAGAATTAAAGAATAAAATTTAATGTTGTTAATATCAGTGGGTAATCCTGTTTCATTCGGATAATCCTGTCAATCCTGATTCAGACAATAAGCTGGCTAAAATCCTTACTTATTT
>JBDLSS010000461.1:0-3149 GCA_039799345.1 Pseudomonadota bacterium | reverse complement strand
GGCGTATCGCCGCCTTTGGTCAAACCCAAGGGCATTGATGATGTCCCAGTGGTCAATTTAACGCTGTGGTCTGAAGATGTGGACGACAGTGCACTGCGCACTTTAGCCTTAGATGTGATGCAAAATCTTAAGGAAATTAACGGCACAGGACAAAGTTTCATCGTCGGTGGACGTGCAGAGCAAGTGCGCGTCGAAGTGATGCCTGAACGTTTATCAGGTTTTGGGCTGAGTTTGGCACAAGTCGCCAACACCATCCAAACCGCCAACAGTGAAAAAGCAGCGGGGCATGTCGAAAGTAATAACAACCATTTCACCGTGTACACTGGCGCATTTTTACGCACGGCGGTCGACGTGGCGCAGTTAGTGGTGGGCACACATGCCAATACACCCGTATACGTGCGCGATGTCGCCAATGTCAACCAAGGCGCGGAAGAAACGCGGCAAATGGTGAATTATTTTTCAGGTGCGGCGTATCGTTATGATGTAGCAACTCCTGAAGGAACCGCTAAAAATATCCCTCAAATCAATGGCGCACCCGCTGTCACCATCGCCGTGGCGAAAAAAATTCACACCAACGGTGTCAGCGTCGCCAACGAAGTAATTTCCCATGTGGAATCTTTGAAAGGGCGCATCATTCCCGACAATGTGCACGTCGAAATTACCCGCAATTACGGCAAAACCGCCAATGATAAAGTCAATGATTTAATTAAGAAATTATTCATAGCCACGGGCGCGGTCACAATTTTAGTATTGCTGACTTTGGGCATTCGTCCCGCGATTGTGGTCACTTTAGTGATTCCTGTGGTGATTTTAATCACGGTATTTTCTGCATGGATTTTGGGTTTCACCATCGACCGCGTTAGCTTATTCGCGCTGATTTTTTCAATCGGGATTTTAGTCGACGATGCGATTGTGGTGATTGAAAATATTTACCGTCGCTGGCTGCTCAAAGAAAATACCGACACCGCGACCGCTGTCGATGCAGTGCGCGAAGTCGGTAATCCCACGATTTTGGCGACTTTTACCGTGGTTGCCGCCTTGTTGCCTATGGGTTTTGTGTCGGGGATGATGGGTCCGTACATGGCACCGATTCCAGCCTTGGGTTCGGTGGCGATGTTATTTTCCTTGATTGCTGCGTTTATTTTTACGCCGTGGCTGGCAATGCGAATTAAACCCAGCCTGAAAAATTTACAAGTCGCCGCCCAAAAAGAACATCATCACAACGAAAAATTAGAAAGCTGGTTTCGCGGCATTATCCCACCCTTGTTTAATGATAAATTTAAAGGCTGGACGTTTTTTATCGGTTTAGTGGTCGCATTTTTTGCCGCCTGCTCGATGTTTTATTTTCAAGCCGTCGAAGTGAAAATGTTGCCCTTGGACAATAAGCCTGAATTCAATGTGTTCATTGACATGCCCGAAGGCACGGCTTTGCCCAGCACTGCCAATTTAACTTTCCAAATGGCAGAAAAATTGCGCGAAATTCCCGAAGTCACTGCCGTACAAACTTACGTCGGAACATCGCAACCATTTGATTTTAATGGAATGGTACGCCATTATTATTTGCGCTCGCAACCCTGGCAAGCAGATATTCATATTCAACTCACCGACAAAAAAGACCGCGCCCGCAGCAGCCATGAAATCGCACTTGCCGCTCGTGAATTGCTGGCAGATTTGATTAAAAATTCTCCCGCAAAAATTGCGATTGTGGAGATGCCGCCAGGCCCTCCCGTATTGCAATCGGTGGTGGCAGAAATTTATGGCCCTGACGATGCCAGCCGTCGCCAATTTGCCCAAAAAATGACCGAAACTTTCAGCCAAGCCAAAACTTTGGCAGACGTGGATAATTTCATGGCAAGCCCGCATGAAGTCTGGCGTTTTGAAGTGGACACTGAAAAAGCGGTGCGCCGTGGAATTGCCGTGGATGCGATTAATAATAATCTCAGCATGGCATTGGGCGGGTTTAAATTGGGCGATATTAAAGTGGGTACGGTGTTAGAGCCGACCTATATCGTGCTGCAAGTGCCTTTGGCGATGCGCTCGCAATTAACCCGTTTATACGATTTGCCGATTAGCAGCAATATTGGGAAAACTGTGCCCTTGGCAGAATTGGGCAAATTTGTGAAAGTGCCGCAAGACCCCTTAATTTTCCACAAAGATTTGCGTCCCGTGGAATTTGTGGTGGGCGATGCGATTGGCATGCAAGGCGAAAATAAGCATTATCGTTTGGGCGCACCGATTTACGGCATGTTTGAAGTGGAAAAATTGCTCAAAGATTACACTGCGCCCGACGGCGTAAAGGTCAATTCAGGCAGTTATTTTGGCGCACCCGAATCGGATGGACGTTCAGCCTTTGAATGGGGCGGCGAATGGACGGTAACTTTTGAAACTTTCCGCGATATGGGGCTGGCATTTGGCGCAGCTTTGGTGCTGATTTATATTTTAGTGGTCTGGCAATTTGGCAATTTCGTCGTGCCTGCGGTGATTATGGCCCCCATTCCCTTAACTTTATTGGGCATCATTCCTGGACATTGGTTTATGAATGCCTCATTTACCGCCACTTCGATGATTGGCTGGATTGCGCTCGCGGGAATTATCGTGCGGAATTCAATCTTGCTGGTGGATTATTCCATTCACGAAGTGCAACAAGGTACGCCTTTACAAGATGCGGTGATTCTGGCGTGTAAAACTCGGACGCGCCCCATTATGATTACTGCGCTGGCTTTGGTGGCAGGTTCAGGGGTAATTTTATTCGACCCGATTTTCCAAGGCATGGCGATTTCTCTACTGTTTGGGGTGATGATTTCCACTATCTTGACTTTAGTGGTGATTCCACTGGGCTGTTTAAGTATCGGTGAACGTGCATTATGCAATGATCACGCGCTGGATTTACCTGAAGCTGTTGCCGCACCCGTGGGCTATCAAACCCCATTATGGTTACGAATTTGGGTAAAACTGGTGAATATTGCGGTAGTGGTGTTTTATGTACTACGTGCAATCTTTATTCTGGTACGCAGTGGGGTGATGATGTTGTGGGCGATGCTGCAACAACGTTTCTTCCCCAGCGCACCGCCTCAGCCGACCCCTGTCGCAGTAAATACACCACCCATCGTTTCAAGTGTGGTGATGCCTTCGTCGCAAACCGTGCCCAG
>JBDLSS010000460.1:0-8770 GCA_039799345.1 Pseudomonadota bacterium | reverse complement strand
GACCGAAGCGTTTCCAGCCTTCGGGATCATCGGACATATTGAAAATTTCTTCCCAACCAATTGCCTTTTTACCCCAGCCCAAGGCTTCGGCCATCGGTTTCCACATCGCAATTACGATAGGGGAATGCACCAATTCACGCGCGTCACCGATTAAAATGCCGCCCATTTTTTCTTTAGATTCAGCATTTGCCAATTCAATAAATAAATCTGAGGCAGGGCTGACGATGTGCGCTTTGTATTCGCCATTCAGCAATTTTTTAATGGTGGCATCGCCAGAACCTGTGGGCGTTGCCGTGACTTTAATGCTGCTACCGTCGGTAGTTTTGAGCGTGCTTTTATTAAATTGTTCAGTGACTTCGCTAATCCATTTCTCTTTTTCAGAGCTATAAACAAGAGAAAGTGAAATTTCACGCGCCTGCGCCCCGACTGCGCATAGCAGTAAGAGGCTCAGCACAAGTTTTACGAGGTATTTTTGCATAGAGTATTTCCTCTGGTTGGGATGATTCTTTAACTGCGCCCCCAACCCTCTAAAAGGGGCTAAAGATAAAAAATAAAACGGTTTTAAGTCCCTTTTAAGGGATTTAGGGGCTGCTTTTAATGTTTAGCCCTCTTTAGGAGCTTGAGGACACAGTTTTCATTAATTTTAAAACCCTTAACGTGGCGCAGACAACCATTTATCATCCTGCCATTGTCCTGCCAATTGGCTATCACGGGTGATTAATGTGCCTTGTCCATGTTTTTTGCCTGCTTGAAAATTGCCTTCATATTTTTCGCCACCGACATAATACAATGTGCCTTTGCCTTGATATTTACCGCCATTGAATGCGCCAAAATAACATTGTTGATTCAGTGAGAAAATGGCTTCACCGTTGTAATTATTGCGTGCACTGCATTGATTTTTAGAAATATTCCACAGCATCGTGGTTTGACAATTACGTTGGGTGAAAAATTGATGGCAGGCTTCATAATTAGCGAAGCTTGCGGGCGGTTTAGGAATTTCAGGTTCAGTTTTCGGGGGCGTTACAGGTGTTTCGACTTTTTTACCTTCCAGAAACAAGCCTTCATATTTGCCGCCATGTGCATAATAAACCACGCCTTTGCCGTGAAATTTTCCTGCGGTGAATTGTCCGATATAACATTGTTGATTATCCGCAATTAAACCTTCGCCTGAATAGTTAGGCAGTTCTACACAAGCATTTTCATTTGCGCCCCACAATCCCACTTTGCAGGCTTTGCTTAAAAAAAAGTAGTGACATTCTTTATACTGGAGAAAATGGGCGGACTTGTCGGTGGGAGGGCTAGGCACAGGTGAATGTCCAAGCGTTTGTTGAATACTGCCTTCAATTTTCGTAATGACTTGACTGACTTCAACTTGATGTTTACTAATGAATAATTGTCCAATCATATAAGCCGCACCTGCGACCAAAGACACAATAATAGCTTTAAACATAGACGTGTTCTGCATGTTCCAATCCAGACCCAACCTCATCTGTCGAGTGAAAAAGCCCATCGACAGATAGAGGTCGGTGGATTGCATCTCCATAAATAAAGAGTTTATTAAAAATAATAACATGCCAACGCATGTTGCTACAATTGAACAATTTCCATGAAAGGCGAGCTTTCAGACCTCAAAGAAAATCGGATACATAAATGACTGAAATGACGCACAAGGCGTAATCAAATTGAGTGCTTAATGATAGCAAGCAATTATGAAAATTGGGTAGTGCCAAATAAGTAAGGATTTTAGCCAACTTATTATCTGAATCAAGATTGACAGGATTATCCGAATGAAACAGGATTACCCACTGATATTTACAACATTAAGTTTAATTCTGAAAATCCTTTAATCCTGTAAATCCTGATTCAGAGAATCATTACAACTTGAGCACTGCCGAAAATTGAAGCTTTCTTTTTACCCGCGTTCCAAATTCCTAACATAAGCCCCTCAATCTCCTAAAACGGCTTCAGTGAAAATCTTAACACCATGATTAAACTCTCACACGGCACAATTTACGACCCGCTGCACTCTTCGCAAAGTCGCGTTGGCGATATTTATCTGGAAAATGGGCACATTGTCGCCGCGCCCGTTCAAATCAACACAGCCTTAGAACAGTATGATTTATCGGGAAAAATTGTGATGGCGGGCGCGATAGATTTACACAGCCACATTGCAGGCGCGGCGGTAAATTTAGCGCGTTTGTTATTGCCCAAGGGGAAAATACCCAAACTTGCGCCCTTGCCGACAACGTGGGACACGGGAAAAAGTTATGCGGAAATGGGCTATACCTGCGCTTTTGAACCCGCCATCATTCCGCACAATGCCCGCCATGCCCATTTAGAAATGCAAGATATTCCCATCATCGACACGGGCGGCTACGTAGTTTTAGGGAATGAAGATTATTTACTGAGTTTAATTGCCCGCGCCGCAAGCCCGCAACAGATTCAAGATTATGTCGCGTGGATGTTGGCGGCAACCCAAACTTATGCGGTGAAAGTGGTGAATGCGGGCGGGATTGATGCGTTTAAATTTAATCAGCGCAGTTTGCAATTGGACGAGGCGCATTCACATTATGGCATCACCCCACGCCAAGTTTTACACAGTCTTGCCAGCGCAGTGCATAGTCTCAACTTGCCACACGCTTTACATATTCATGCCAGCAATTTAGGTGTAGCGGGCAATGTAAACAGTACCTTAGCGACCTTAGACGCATTGGAAGGATTACCCGCACATCTCACGCATTTACAATTTCACAGCTATGCCGCCACGGGCAAATATGGTTTTGCTTCAGGCGCGGCACTTTTGGCAGAAAAAATTAATCAAATGCCAGAAATCAGCGTCGATGTCGGACAAGTGATGTTCGGACAAACTGTAACTTTATCAGCGGACACGCCCCGACAAGCTGCGATGCAAGGTTTCGCACATCCCAAACAACCGCAATTTCTTTGTGACGCACACGGGCAAGCGGGCTGTGGAATTATGCCGTTTCGCTATAAACATCATTCCTTTGTGCACGCGCTGCAATGGGTCATCGGCTTAGAATTATTTTTGCTTATTAAAAATCCTTGGCAAATTTGCCTGAGCACTGATCATCCCAATGGCGCGCCGTTTAGCAGTTATCCGCATTTAATGCGTTTATTAATGGATCGCAGTTTTCGCAATGATTGCTTACAGCAATTGCCGCCCGCCGTGCAACAATACAGCCAGTTGGCAAGCCTGACGCGAGAATATTCTTTAATGGAAATTGCGATAATTAGCCGTGCAGGCGTGGCGAAAACTTTGGGTTTATCAAATCGCGGGCATTTGGGCGCGGGCGCATTGGCAGATGTGGTGGTGTATGAACCGCATCAAAATCCTGAAGTTTTATTTAGTCGCCCTTTATATGTGTTTAAAAATGGAAAATTAGTAGTGCGTGACGGAAAAGTAATTCACAGCCCTTGCGGTGGTGTGCAGACGATTGCGCCCGAATTTGACCCGCAAATTGAACGCTATTTAACGCCCTATTGGACGGATTTTCACGCGCAGGCTTTGCAAGGCTTTAAAATTCACGAAGACGAATTAAGTTTAGACGGGCAACGCGCTATTTATCGGCAAGCAGAGCGGGATTAATGGCGTTTAAGCAATAAGTTATCAAACTTTGGTAAAATTGCACGTTGACGCATCGGAATGCAGCCCCTAAAATTCTTGCGACTTTTTAGATATTAAAGAAAGCCCCTAAATCCCCTAAAGGGAACTAAACATTAAAAAAGTAGGGTGGGCACTGCCCACCGTAACATGCAAACTCATCAATTTTGGTGGGCAGTGCCCACCCTACTCAATTAATCTGTATCTTTAGCTCCCCGTTAGAAAGTTGGGGGCTGCTTTTAAGGGCTTTCTTTAAACCTGTTCTTTCATTTCCTCACTCAATTTCAAGGTGGATAAGCCATTTGTCTTCCTATCTGTTATCTATACCGGTGATTTGCGCCTTATTGTCCAGCGTCATTTCGCTAGGTGCAAAGCAATCTGCCCGCGTTGCGCGGATTGGCAGTTTCCTCCTGCTCGGAATCGGGGGCATGGTTGCCGCCTATACAGGATTTTACGTCCTGATTGAGCATCAAATTCTCACGCAAGATATTATGCTCGGCTTACCGTGGATGCACTGGCATTTGCGGCTAGACATGCTCTCCGCGCTATTTTTCATCATTATTGGGGTTGTGAGCTGTGCCGCCAGCTTATTTGGCATTGGCTACACCCGCGAATTTGAAAGCACCGCTTATGGTTTTATGCCGCTCGGCTTTTTCACAGGCTTATTTATGGCGGGCATGTTGGGCGTGCTCATTGCTGATGACGCACTGATTTTCATGATTAGTTGGGAAATCATGTCGCTTGCCAGCTATTTCCTCGTCACCTTCCAACACACTCAAGCCGCCAACCGCAGCGCAGGTTTTTTATATTTGCTGATGGCGCATTTGGGTGGACTGGCGATTTTACTCGCCTTCGGAATCTTGGCAGGCATGGGCAGCGGCGAGTTTAATTTTGGCTTTTCCTTCAATGAAATGCGCCAACATTCCAATATCACCCCGTTCTGGGCAAATCTTGCCGTGGGTTTAAGTTTATTCGGTTTTGGGATGAAAGCAGGCTTAGTGCCCGCCCATGCTTGGCTGCCCGAAGCACATCCTGTCGCGCCCTCTCACATTTCTGCTTTAATGAGCGGGGTAATGTTAAAAGTCGCAATTTATGGCTTCATGCGCGTCACTTTCGATTTAGTGTCAACTTTATCGCTGCATTGGAGTTGGGGCGTGGTACTCATCAGCATTGGCGGCGCGTCAGCCTTGTTGGGAATTTTATACGCGCTGATGCAAAACGATTTAAAACGCCTGCTCGCTTATTCCTCTATTGAAAACGTGGGGATTATTTTCATCAGTTTAGGCTTATGTTTATTATTCCATTCACAAAATAGCCCCGCCTTGGCAAGCCTTTCGATGATTGCCGCGCTGTATCACATTCTTAACCATTCGATTTTCAAAAGCTTATTATTCTTGAGCGCGGGCGCGGTGCTGCATAACACCCACGAACGCAATTTAGAACAAATGGGCGGCTTAATTCGGCGCGTACCTTACACCGCATTTTTCTTTTTAATCGGTAGTTTATCAATTGCCGCCTTGCCGCCGTTCAATGGCTTCGTTTCCGAATGGCTAACGTTCCAAGCTGCCTTACAAACCACAGGTTTGCAAAGTGGGGTATTGCGCACCTTAATCCCATTCAGTGCTGCCTTGCTTGCGTTGACCAGTGCCTTATCTGCCACCTGCTTTGTAAAATTATACGGCACGGCATTTTTAGGACAGCCGCGCAGCAAACATGTCAAACACGCCCACGAAATCGATAATGGAATGCGAGTTGCCCAAGGGGTTTTAGCATTTTTGTGTTTGTTATTAGGTATTTTCCCAACCACGGTAATCAGCATTTTAGAAGTGATTCCGCGCGAATTTATCGGCTTTGAATTGCCCAATGTTTCAGCAGAAGGCTGGTTATGGCTCACGCCGATTTCGCCCGGAGTGGCTTCATATTCCGCGCCGCTGGTCTTACTTTCAATTGTGACGGTGTGGGGCTTGGGTTATTTGCTGCTGCATGATCCCAAAAAATCACGGATTTCGCCCGCCTGGGATTGTGGTTTTGGCGGAGGAACGCCTCGGATGCAATACACCGCCGCCGCGTTTGCGATGCCGATTCGGCGCATTTTCAAACCGGTGTGGAAAGTTAAAGAACAAATTGAAGAACAGAAAGAAATCACTCTGCACAGCAAACGCATTGATTATAAATTAGAAATCAGTGACCGCTCTTGGACGACTTTATATTTGCCGATTGCCGCCGTGGTGAATTATTGCGCGCGCACGCTGGGCTACATTCAAACAGGGAATATTCGCACGTATTTATCTTATTCCTTCTTCACTTTGTTGTTTTTATTATGGTTAATTACCTAAGCAGGCTAGAAAAGAATGGAACTCAGCTTATTTGCTAACTGGTTTTTAGCAGGCTTACAAACTTTATTGCTGATTACACTTGCGCCCTTATTATTGGGCTGGATTCGCGCATGTAAAGCCATGTTACACAACCACGCGCCCGCGAGTTTGTGGCAGCCGTATCGCGATTTACGCAAATTTTTCCGCAAAGAAGTGGTGGTCGCTGACGGGGCTTCATGGTTATTTCGCGCCACGCCGTATATTGTGCTGGGCACGATGATTTTATCCGCAGGGGTCGTGCCCTTGGTGGCGACTGATTTACCCACCGCCGCGATTGCTGACGTTATCGTGCTCACCAGTTTTTTTGCCTTGGCGCGATTTTTCTCCGCCTTGGCAGCGATGGACACAGGCACGGCTTTCGGCGGCATGGGCGCGTCACGGGAAATGATGCTCTCGTCTTTGGCAGAACCTGCAATGTTGATGGCAGTGTTCACCCTGTCCATGACCGCTAGCACCACCAATTTATCGAGCACAATTGAATATTTATTGCAGCACGGTTTAGTGTTGCGCCCCTCGTTTATTTTTGCAGCCTTAGGCTTGATGATGGTGGCAATTGCGGAAACGGGGCGCATTCCTATTGATAACCCGAGCACGCATTTAGAATTAACGATGGTGCACGAAGCGATGATTTTAGAATACAGCGGGCGGCATTTGGGCTTAATCGAATGGGCGCATCAAATTAAATTGATGGTCTACGGCGTGCTGATTGCTAATTTATTCATTCCGTGGGGCATTGCCACGACTTTAACGCCCGAAGCTTTGGGGATTGGCGTATTGGCAATTATTGGAAAACTAATGATTTTAGGGTTGGTGTTAGCAGTTTATGAAACCACGCTGGCAAAACTGCGTTTATTCCGCGCCCCCGATTATTTAAGTTTCGCATTTTTACTCTCACTGTTGGGGATGCTGAGCCATGTTATTTTGGAAGTGGGCTAAATGAATATTGTCAATTTATCCCATTATGAACAAGCAATTTTTGTGCTGTCTGCCTTGGTGTTGTACACCTCGTTTTCGATGTTGGCGCAGTCCAGATTATTCAATTTAATCAATGTGTTTGCATGGCAAGGTACGCTGTTAGGGATGACAGCAGCATTAGTTGCCTTTATTTCTAATCAGCCGCATTTATACATTTCTGCCTTATTAACCTTGGTATTGAAAGCGTGGTTAATTCCGTGGATGTTGCGTAAACAAGTAATGCGCTTGAAATTGCAGCGTGAAATTGAAACCTTAGCAACCCCGACATTGACTTCTTTGGCGGGCGTGGGTTTGGTGATTTTCAGTTATTACATCGCTTTACCCATTAAAAGCCTGTCGAATTCCATCACCCGCAACACCATCAGCGAAAGTTTGGCGATTGTGTTGTTGGCGATGTTATTAATCATCACCCGCCGCCAAGCCGTCAGCCAAGTGGTAGGCTTCATGGCGATTGAAAATGGCTTATTTTTCGCGGCGTTAGTCTCCACTTATGGGATGCCGATGATTGTGGAATTAGGCATTGCTTTTGACGTGTTAGTCGCCGCAGTCTTATTCGGGGTGTTCTTCTTTGAAATGCGCAGCAGCATTGATTCTTTAGACGTAGACCAAATGAACCGCCTGCACGAGGTCGATAAACGATGAATTTTGTTCTAAACCATGCGTTAGAAATCACCTTGTGGTTGCCATTTTTAGGGATGTTTTTACTTGGTATTTTTGGCGGCAATCGCGGCGGCGCGTTGCTGAATATTGCATTAAGTGCCCTAAGTTTTGCGAGCAGTGTCGCGTTGGCGTGGGGAATTTATACCCATGCAATTCCCAACTTGTCGCCACAAAAATGGTTTTACATTGACGAGTTCAACGTATATTTAATCGTGCTCACTGCCTTTGTTGGCTTGAATACTGCGATTTTTTCGCGTTCTTATATGAGCTATGAAATTGCCCGTGGGAAACTTTCCCCCAATCAAATGCGCTTATATCATGCGATGTATCAAGGCTTTATGTTTGCGATGTTGCTCGCGCTGACCACCAATAATTTAGGTTTATTATGGGTGGCAATGGAAGCCGCGACTTTGGCAACCGTGCTGTTGGTGAGTTTATATCGCACCCCCGAATCTATCGAAGCGGCGTGGAAATACTTCATTTTGTGCGGCGTGGGGATTGCACAAGCCTTGTTCGGCACGGTGTTACTGTATTTTGCCGCAGAACAAGTCATTCCCGAACACCAAGAAGCCTTATTGTGGAATGTGTTGGCGGCGCATTCTGGCGAATTGCAGCCCGTGGTATTAAGCATTGCGTTCGTATTTTTATTAGTAGGTTACGGTACAAAAGTGGGTTTAGTACCGCTACACAATTGGCTACCCGATGCGCATTCCGAAGGGCCTACGCCGATGTCTGCGGTGCTCTCAGGTTTGTTATTAAATGTGGCTTTGTACGCTTTAGTACGTATGAAAGTACTGGTTGATGGCTCGCTGCACAATCATTTAGCAGGGCATTTAATGATGGGTTTTGGACTGCTAACTTTCCTCGTTGCCGCGTTATTTCTGCACCGCCAACGCGATATTAAGCGCATGTACAGTTATTCCTCAATTGAACACATGGGGCTGATGACCTTCGCGTTTGGGGTCAGTACGGCGATGTCCACCTTTGCCGCCTTATTACACATGGCAGTGCATTCGCTGACTAAATCCGCAATTTTTATTACTGTCGGACATGCAACCCATATTGCAGGCTCGCAACAAATCGACAAAATTCGTGGCTTGATTTTGACCCAGCCCAGCGTGGGTTGGGGCTTATTATT
>JBDLSS010000459.1:0-8704 GCA_039799345.1 Pseudomonadota bacterium | reverse complement strand
GCACTCATTTAAATTTTTATCAGGATGTTTCGCTTCAATGATCAACTGGTTACTGAAGTTTTGTCCTTGGGGAATTGCGAGAAAATCCAAGCGAAAACGATTAAAGGTCTTCTCTTGTTGCCACATATCAATGTGATAGCCCAGCGCAGGCAATAAATAACTCACGATTAATTTACTTTCAACTTCTCGCTCATTTACACAAAATTTAGCATCAAAAAGTTTTATCATCATTTTACACAGCGATAGAATTTATAATTCGTTTTTAAAAGCTTTAAGAGTTACGCAGTTGAAACACTCATTTTTTTATTTATAATGAGTTAGTATTGTGAGATGTACAGCTATCTTTTCAGTAAAATCAAATAATTATCTATTCAATTGCGTAATCCCTAAAGCTTATATTGTCTCTAAAACAAAAAGTTATTGCCAATGGGCGATAATGCCAGTTTTGATTCAAAAAATCTAATTTTTATTATGGGTTTTACGCGTCAAATATTTACAAACAAGCGCGTCCTAAAATCCTTGGAGAGGCACTTTTTTCATCCGAATTAAATAGCTGTGGAATGTGGTGCAGTGTAAGAATTGCGAAATAAGGCTCTGTTGTAATTCTGAAAATCCTTTAATCCTGTAAATCCTGATTCAGACAAAAAATGAGCTAACACCCTGACTCTGTTTAGGAATAAGATAAAAAAGTCGTCTTTGAAAGGACTGGTAGCAAGTAGCCCGTATGGAATGCGGGTTTAGGATGCGTAAATTTTCAAATTCCCTCGCTTTACGCGCTGCTTCATGCGGGCTACGTGCGCTCTTCTAAATAATTAAGATCGAACCAAATATCAAAGCTTATATCAATACACAACTCTCCTAATGTTGACATAAGTTGATAATCAAGCAATGGTCCACCATTTCCTGTCGCTGATTCCCAAAAACAAAAAATTCTAATATCGTATCCTTGCTCACGCAGCAATTTAAGATTGTGTTTTTTGTTATTTATCATATTGAGTAGAATATCAATATGATACCTTACATCACGAGAGTATATGACATCCAATGTCTTTAAAAACCACCCCCCCGTTTTAGCAAAATGACCTTTTCTAAGAAAATCCCCTTTTTTTTGGGAATACGTAGGCTCTATTCCAAGTAACTCAGTAATTACATTAGCTTCAAGCTCGTCATGATAAATACATAACGTTGCATAAGTTCTTGTACAGCTTGGATAATCATGAAAGTACGTTCTTTTCATTTAAAATTCCTATCACGTTTTATCACTCAACTATAGCACCCCACCCCGCTTTTTAAAGCCCATATCTATTTCAATGATATAAAAAGCTCAAACCCAAGCACACACAATCCCACGCGATTTTCCCCACAGCCTGACAATTGTGAGGTTTGCGACAATTTTATAAAAATAATATCTTTACAAATCAAACAATTACTCATTGGCATACCCCTTGCTTTAGCGGTTGAAAACCCTGTATTTGTCCCGTGACCCCATAAAGAGGAAGTTCCATGAGTGATTTAGGCTTAAGTATTGCTGAAGGCGAACCTCTGTTAGATACGCCATTTGCCAAAGAAATGATCAAACAAATGCGTGCTTTAGACAGCTATGGCATGTATGAATCTTGGTCAAGTGCTCGTATTCTTGCCCCTTTAGTGTTGACCAAAGAACGCAAGCAAGAAATTCCTGTGATTGGCGATCCTGACGAAGTCACCATGTCCCGCGTCAAAGCCTATTACAATGCTTTAGCTACCTTGATTGAAGCTCAATGCAGTTTGATGGCAATCCCCATGATCAACTTGACCCACGAAGGTTTCGGGCGTGCTGTGATCACTGTTGGCAAATTAGTCGTTTTAGACAAGACCTTACGTGACGTACATCGTTTTGGTTTCAAAACTTTGGAAGGCATGATCGAAGAAGCACAAAAAATGATTGATGCTGCCACCGATCGCGCTAAGAAATATCCAGAAGTCGCAGAGCTGTAAGTGCGAGGAAGAGTTAGATGAGCGAAGAAGACATCAAAGTTTTAGAAAAAGAACTTGCCAAGCGTAAACGAATTGCAACGGAATGGGCTTCACAACTGCATGATTTAATTGAAGACCGCTTACCTGCGGCTTTTGAAGAAATATTGCCACTGGCTCAATCCACCTATGAAGCCTGTCAAAGTTGGTCTGAGGTCAACAAGAAATTAAAGGCTGCACAGAAGTAATTTTTAAAGATTCAGAGAGGGTTTCAGCATGTCTAATATTACTGGGATAACACGCGGTGGCTCTGAATGGGTTCCCGCTTTCGTGACCGAATTAAATCAAGCGACCTGTATCGGTTGCGGACGTTGTTATAAAGTTTGCCCCCGTAGTGTGTTTGAATTGGTCGATCGCTCTGAAGCCATGGGTGATGATGACGACAGTTATGATGAAGATGATGACAATATGATGGTGATGGCAATTTCCAATGCGCTCGACTGCATCGGTTGCCAAGCCTGCGCTAAAGTCTGTCCTAAAAATTGTCACACCCATTCGCCCCAACCTGTTGCGGCTTAAGGCTGAGACTGTAAGGAGATTTCCATGCCCAAACCACAAAAGCATGTTTTCGTTTGTACGCAAGGTCGTCCGCCCGGACATCCACGCGGTGCATGTAGTCAACATGGCTGCATGGGTGTGATGGACGAATTCATCCAAGAATTACAAAAACGTAATTTACTGGATCGGATTGCAGTCACCAACACGGGTTGTTTAGGTCCTTGTCAGTTTGGTGCAAACGTGCTGGTTTACCCCGATGGGGTGATGTATGGCAAAGTCACCCGCGAAGATGTCAAAGCGATTTTTGATGAACATTTGCTGGGTGATAAAGTTGTCGAACGTTTATTAGTGCCCGCTGAGGTTTGGGGCTAATGAGCTTACAACAACTGTTCTCCGACGATGGCGTGTTATTTGGACGAGATATTGACCCCGAAGTGAATGTCTATTTGCAACAAGCCGTACACGCCACCGGGGAAGCTGATCTCCCCAAAGCCGAAGAACTGTTGTGGTCTGCACAACGTCTTAAACCTGAACAGCTTGAAGTTTATATCGCGCTGTACAAATTTTATTTTTACAAAGGTCGCCTAGCTGATGCAGAACGTGTCGCCCGTTTGGGGCTGGAAATGTCTGCACAGATGGGCGGTTTTTCTGCGGATTGGATGCAACTCCGCCCAGAATCTGCGGTTTGGGATCGACCCAATGGTGCAGAACGTGTATATTTATACACCTTGAAAGCCTTGGCGTTTATTTGTCTGCGGCGCATGAAGTTTGCAGACAGCCAACAGGTATTAGATAAATTACAAGAGTTAGACCCCCTCGACCAAGTGGGTGGCTCGGTTATTCGAGAAGTCGCCGCTGCGATGCAGGAGATTTCGTCTAATTGCTGAAACTATATGTAAATATTGGGCAACAATGCACATTATGAATAGATAATAGATTTGTGTTGGCTGTAAAAATTACTGAATTATCAAAAAGTTACTACAGAAACGATAAAAAATGAACACGCAGATAGCGTTTAGCCATAAACTCAATCAAGGAAAATACAATACGTTGCTTGAGCAGGCAAAGCGTTTAGGTATTTTTCGCTCGGAAGTTTGGCAACGTTTTGGTTCTCTAAATAGTGTAAGGTTGAGTGACAGAACGATTAGAGATACTTGGATTCGTGAAGGTCGTCAATTCAATATGCCAGCTAATGCGTGGAAACAAACGCTGAGTGATGCTATCAGTGATATTAAAGCGAATCGTGAAGCGGCAAAAGTTAAAGTAAGACAAGCCATTCGTCGTAGAACCCAAGAAGGTGTAGAACAAAAACGCCTGTACGCCCTATTAAAATCTGATAAACATGCCGACGATGCTTATTTGAGCCGTATTATGCGAAAAATTTGTCATCGTGGACACAATCACACCCATAATCAAATTAATGTCCGCTCAGACGATTACACTGTTTTTACTTTGAACAACAAGGTATGGCTGAAAATTCCCAGTTTGATTAAAGGTAAACGTCTTGCAATTCCCTTAAGTACCCGTGTTACGCCTAAAGGCAATTTACGCCTTATTTTGCGAAACGACAAAATTGAAGTGCATTATGCCGTTGAAGTCACGAAAATTCCCGATTGTGGCATACAAATTATCGGTGTGGATAAAGGATTTACTGAAGCTTTAACTGATTCTGACGGCGTGCATCATGGCATAAACTTAGGTGAGATTTTAAATAAAGAATCTGAACGTAGAAAACTTAAATACCAACGCCGTTACAAATTAAAAGCCATTTCCCAGAAAAAAGCACATATTCAAAAACATAATTTAGGACGTAAGAAGTTAGATAAGCAATTGATAAAGCATCAATCCGTTGTAAAAACGATTGTTCATGAAGCCGTTAATACAGTGGTGGATAAAGCAGCTATCATTGTTGCAGAAGATTTAACCTCGCCAATTTCAGGTAAAAAATTTAGTAAAAATGTATCACGCCGTTTGTCTTCTTGGACAAAAGGTGTAATTGCACAAGCTATTGATAATGTATCTCACCGTAGAGGTTCTACGGTCGTTCATGTCAACGCAGCATATACCTCACAAATGGACTCACGCAACGGGACGCTTACGGGTCAGCGAAGCGGGGATAAGTTTTACTGTGAAGACGGGGTGGTATTGCAAGCGGATGTGAATGCCGCACGAAATGTTTTAGCAAGATTTAGTGATCTTGAGATAGGTTTATGGACACCTTACCAACAGGTAAAGTCCATATTGTTAAAACGAACTGAATGCCATCGATTGAAACTGCTCAATCAGGACTCTAGTTGCAAGCTTTTTAGCTTATCAACAGAGAGCGAATTACCAAATACATACTAATTAGATACGTTTTTTGGAGCAGCTTGAACATGAACCCTAGTACAGAATCTTTGGAAAAACGCATTGGGCAAGTGAGTATGCTCGGGCAAGCGATTTGTGTCGCGATGGAAAATGAATTACATAAAATTGGATTTATTCATCCTGAAACTTTAATTGGACGCTTTGACAGCGTTGAATTTCAAATCAGTCGTGATCCTTCCAATGGTGAAGAAGCCTTAAAAGGCGCGTGGCGCACCGCCCAAGGGCGCAGTGTCGGCATGGTGATTTTTTACGCCGACGGCACTTTTTACGCCGAGCACGATGTGGTTCGACCCCATCCCACCAGTCGCCGCTGGTTTGTGGAAGCTGTCACCGCATGGGGAAGAGGGGCAAACGTTAAAGCGGAAGCCCGTTTATTACCCGCATTAAATTAACGCGATGGCACATCCCCGCGAAATCTATGATTTGCTACTGGATAAGACCCGTAGCCCTGAAATTATTCAAGAAATTCTCATCGGTTTGACGTGGACATTGGCGCGTGTTGGTGACAGTGTCGGTTTGGCAATGAGTCCGCACAGTCAAACCCGTACTTTGCCGTGGTCTGGCACACTGGTTGGAAAAAGTTTAGCCGATTTTACCCCGTGGATTCGGAGCTGGAACAGCTATGAATCTGTGGTCGCAATGGCGGCGATTAATGCCAAACTTAACCAAAATAATGCCGATCTCGTCGCTCAAAGTATTGCTCTCGATACTCCCCAATTTGCAAACCTTGCCGTATTTGAACATTTTTTACCGCACTTATTAGGTAAAAAAGTAGTAATTGTGGGACGTTATCCACATTTGGAACAATACGCCAAACAATTTAATTTTCATGTATTAGAACGCAATCCCACGGGCGATGATTTGCCCGATCCTGCCTGTGAATATCTGCTTCCTGAAGCCGAATGGGTGTTTCTCACCGCAAGCAGTATTCCCAATAAAACCTTCCCACGTTTAGTCGAACTTTCCCAAAATGCGCATATTGTGCTGATTGGACCGACTGCGCCGTGGCTCACAGAATTAGCGGATTTTGGCATTGAATTTCTCGCAGCGGTGGACATTGCTACCCCCGATAAATTACGCCAAACTGTTGCTGAAGGTGGCGGAGTGCGAATTTTTGAAAATGGGGCGCGTTATCACATTTTTGATTTGAAGCAAGGCGAATTAATTACATTAAAACAAAGCATTGCAGAAGTTGCTCAACGTCGGCAATATCTGAAAGATAAAATTGAAACTTGGTCAAAAAATCCAAAAGGGCGTTGTCCTTATTTGACTGAATTGGATGGCGTTGATAAAGAATTATCTGAATTAGACAGCCGTTATAAACACTTGTGGGATGCTCGTCATGGGCGACCCGCCGTGCTTCAATCCTCTTAACTTCCCGAATAATAAAAGCCAGCCATGAATACGCAACTCAGTGATGCCCGTGTCCTTATTTACCACAAGCACCCCACCAGTGCCCGCACCGTATTTTTGCGTTTAAATAACAGTGTTTGCTTATTTGAGCCATTACCTGAACTTTCACAACTTTTAGAAGTGCCTGTGGACTCGCCTGTGTTAATTCATCCCGCGCCTTTGCTAACAGCCGCCGAGCAGTTTTTTGGTATGAACAATAGTTCTTTAGAATGGGATAAGGAATTTCACGCGCAATTAGATGTGCCGCATGGTTTAGTTGCAGTATTTTTGGCGCGTTATAAACTCATCGACCCGCCTCGCGAATTGGTTGCGGAAAAAGACGCTAAATTTATTGTGCTGACAGAAGCCCGAGGTTTGCCACCTGTGGAGTTGGAATTATTACGGCGTGCCTATTCGGTGATTATGGAAGGTTAGCATTTCGTAGTAACTTATTGATAAAAAATAGATTAATTTAAAAAAAGCCCCTATCTTGGAAAAGAGTGAGGCTTTTTTATACATTTTACAAATTCATCAATCTCAACTTTCTGAAATACTGCCATTAACTTTTTGATTAATAAAGTGTTATGCTATGCACACTAATAATTCTATTAAAATCAAATAATTAAATTATAAGCTGGGTATCTTTAACAACAATAAGACCTACTAGACTTCAATGATCTAGCAGGTCTTGGGTGAAATTGTGATGTAGGGCGACTCGTCTTGAGATTTAAACTTTACAACTCATCGGAAATTTTAGCTTTTGGCGGATGTTTTGGATCAAACTGAATGCGTTCTACCATCGCAGGATTTAGATAAACCGTGCCTTCCCTGTCCATCAACATCACATATTTGACCCCAAGTTTTTTAGCAATGCTATACCAATCCTTCACACCTGCAATCGTGAGCGCGGTAGATGCGGCATCCGCTAACGCGCCATTTTTATCAATGACAGTGACCGAAGTGAATTCTTGGGCAGACTGTCCCGTTCGGGGGTCAATAATATGCGAATAATGCTTCCCTTCAAATTCACGATAACGCTCATAATCCCCTGAAGTAATCACACTTTCTTCTTTTTCAGTGCTGACAGCGGCTAAAACTTTGGTGCCGTCGGGGTGACGAATTCCAATTTGCCAGGGAAATCCCCCACGTTTACCAATTGATTTTAAATTTCCCCCCGCATTCACAATCGCATTTTGTACGCCGAGCTTTTGTAAATGTTCAATTGCTAAATCCACCGCATAACCTTTGCCAATTGCGCCAAAATCTAAGTACACGTTAGGATTGCGTGAGCTGAGCATTTTGCCGTCAAGGTTGATATCGTCCATTGACGCTTTCTGGGCAATAATTTTTGCAAGCTCTTCCTTACTGGGCGGAGGTCCTTTGGGCATTTCATCTTGATGAAAACCCCAGATTTCAATCAGTTTACCGATACTGGGATTAAATAAACCACCCGTTTCAGTATAATATTTTTTGGAAATCGTCAGCATATGCAACAAAGTGGAATCATTAATTTCAATCGATTTACCTGCGGTAATAGCACGATTGACTTCCATTAATGGGCTGCTGGGATTCCATGCGTGCCAGTTTTTGTGCATTTCTTGGAAATCTTGTTCAATAGTTTCCGCCGCTTTTTTAGCTTGTGCATCAGGTAAACCAAAAATGCTGATGCCCACCATCGTGCCAAATACATAAAATTGGTGCTTATATAATAATTCGGGCGGCTTGTCCGCACTACACGACATCAGAGATAAACCTAGTAAAAATAAAGTTATTTTTTTCAACATGTAATGACCTTAGAAGGGGTTATAAGTGACGCAGTTGACGCGAAACTCGCATCTAAAACAAAATGAATTTGATGATATTAACTTTTTGCTTGAGGTTAGTTAAACAAACCTAGGCATCAGTACATGATGCAATAACACGATGTTTACATTCTATAAACTCCAACAATAATGGACTCTGATAAAAAGCCGAAGCGACAGTAAAGACAGTAAAAAAAGATAAGAGCTAACGGGTGTTGAACGATTCAACACAGGTAGGAGTTATTCAGTTTAATCTTTAATTTTATGATTTCAACTGCATAATGCTTAATTCAGTGAGATAACTTGCTTATTAGGTTCTACTCGGGAGGCTTCTATGGCTGCAAAATCTTCTTCTGTGTGGAATAATCTTTTTTTCTCCGCAACGGAAAAACTAGGGCGTGTCATCAATTAAGTTTTAACTGCGCTCTAACCCTCTAAAAGAGGGCTAAACCTTAAAACCAGCCCCTAAAGGGGACTTAAAATATTAAACATTACATAACTTGTTTGTGTTTAGCCCCCTTTAGGGGGAGGGCTAAATCATTAACGGTTATTTACTTTAAGAGCAATAGGTTACATACACTTTGCTATTTATCACTGTTTTTCTATTTTCTGTTTTGATAAGTTTGACCAGC
>JBDLSS010000458.1:0-7839 GCA_039799345.1 Pseudomonadota bacterium | reverse complement strand
AACAAACCAGCATTTAAAAAGATTAAATTGATAATCAATAAGTTGTGTTCCACTAAGTAATTTCTAAAGCCTTAAAAATCCATCCATTCATTGCTGACAGATTTGCGTGTCTTGAGTGGTGGCTGAACAACAGGCGTTTCCAAAACCACTTTAGGCAATTTAGACACAGTGTCCTCACCCCTTCCTAAATTAAAAAATGCCACATATTCCGCCATGATTTGCGCCCGTTCCCGCATTTTGCTGCTAGCCGCCACAATTTGCTGCACCATGCCCGCATTTTGATGAGTCATTTGATCCATTTGATTCAAGGCGTTATTCACCTGATGAATGCCTGAAGCCTGTTCTTGGCTCGCACTGCTGATTGCCAGCACAATCGTATTCACCTGTTGCACATCACGGCGCATGGTATCCAAACTTTCCCCCGACTGATTAACCAAACGCGTGCCCTCTTTTACCTGCAATTCACTGATTTCAATCAGTTTTTTTATTTCTTTTGCCGCTGTTGCACTGCGCTGTGCCAAATTCCGTACCTCCGCTGCCACCACCGCAAAGCCCCGTCCTTGTTCGCCTGCCCGCGCCGCTTCCACCGCAGCATTTAATGCCAATAAATTGGTTTGAAAGGCAATTTCATCAATCACACTGGTAATTTCAGACACTTGCCGACTACTTTTATTGATTTCGTCCATCGTTGAAATGGCTGCGCGCACAATTGCACCCCCCTCTTCTGCGCGTTGTTGTGTCGCTGCAACTAAACTGCGTGCCTCACGCGCATTGTCCGCATTTTGTTGTACCGTGCCGGTCATCTCGCGCATACTCGCAGAAGTTTCCTCCAATGCCGCCGCTTGTTGTTCAGTGCGTTGACTGAGGCTAAACATGCCATCTGAAATAGCTTCGGACGCGCTATTAACCGCATTTGCGGCCTCACGAATTAAAGTCATGCTTGACCATAATTTAGCAATTGTGCTGTTGATGTCTTCTTTCAGGATTTTTAACGAACCTGAATACTCTTTCAAAATACTTTCAGTCAAATTACCCTGAGAAACTGCGGCAAAAACAGCCATTAACTCAGTAATAATTTGTTGATTTGCCACCAAAGTTTGGTTCACAATTGCGCTAAAATTGCGGAAAAATCCAGTCTTGTCATGTATGCCAATTTGCTGACTAAAATCGCCTTGCGCGGCGGCACTCATCACTCGGCTAATTTCTTGTTCCGTTGCCACTTCCGCAGTGCGGTCACGAAATTCTAACACCCAGCCTAAATTTTCCTCTGTTGAACTGAGCACGGGACTGATTTGAATATCTAAACTGAGATTTTGAGTATTTAAACTCAAGCTTTGCACATGCGTGATTTTGTAAAACATATCCAAGGTCTGCAATTGAAACACATTGAGTGATTGCCCTAATAAATGGGCGGCATGAAACTCTGGATGATGTTGTTGTAGCGCAAATTCATGATTATTAAACAATTGTTGCGCTGAAGGATTTAAATAAATAATTTGGGCGTGGCTATCAGCAATCACCACGCTGGTCGCGGCTTTGTCCAAAGCTTTGTTAATCCGTAATGCGTTTTCATTGCTGGCACGGATTGATTCGTAAATTTTTTCTAAATTATCACGCATTTGATTAATTTCACGCGCAATTTTACCGATTTCATCCTGCCCAAAATCAGGCAGCCGCTGGCTTAAATCCGCTCCATTGGCAGCTTGTAATTGATGCAATGCGCGTAACATCATGTTAATTGGGGCGACGATGGTTTTTTTGGCGAAAATTAGGGCTAATACTGCGATTAAAACCGATAATATTGCAGTTAATAACAAGATTTTTTTGAGATTTTCAACTTTTGCATAGGAGTTTTTTTCAAGTAAAATCACGGCATGAGTGGAGGCTTCAAATAAATTGCCCCAGTTTTTTTTGAGCAATTCAACGGCATCATAAAATTCATTGGCCGTAGTTTTGACTTTGTCTGCACTCAAAAATGCGAGGGCTTGTTTGCTGGATTGCCAATCTGCCTGAACTCGCTTAAATTGCGTCTGTGCCAAGCCTTCGCTGGGTGGGATGTCAATATATCCATTACTGTTATCGACAGCTGTGCCACCTTCAGTTAAAGCTTGTAAGCAGGTATCAAATAATTGGGTGGTGTCTTGCAAGATTTTGCGTTTTTCTGCAACGGAAGATTCGCTTTCCAACGCTGCAATTAAATCCTTGCTCTGGTTTTCTATTTTCAAAATCAATGAGCCTTGACGAGTAGCAATCCCAATAATTGCCGCATCCTGACTTTGGCTATTGACCACAATGAAGGTTGCAGTGACGGCGGTCATGATGAATATTATAAATAATAGTATT
Organism: Pseudomonadota bacterium; assembly: GCA_039799345.1. GTDB lineage: Bacteria > Pseudomonadota > Gammaproteobacteria > Beggiatoales > Beggiatoaceae > JAQTYU01. The sequence goes on along the minus strand of JBDLSS010000458.1, from coordinate 5,496 downwards.
ATAATTAGGAACTTATTTTGAATACTGTGCAACATGGTGCTTAGAACTCTTTAGTAGAAGGGGAAAAATCGGGTACTATGATGTGTAATTTTACTTGGCATCTTGAACGTAATATGACTAATCTGTTTTCCTTTAGAACGTTGTTCTGGCTAACCTTGTGTAGTAGCCCTTGCACAATTTGGGCAAACGAAGCCCCACATACCACGATTATTTATAAATATGTTGATGAGAATGGCATTTTGCACCTCAGCAACAAGTCTCCTGAAGAACAGGATCAGCTGTTATATTCCCGCAGTTATTTAGTGCCCTCTGAGGTTTCTTCATCGGTGTCGTCTGTGATGTTACCGATTCCCAAAGGTTTAAATCTAAAACGCTTTGCGCCGCCTAAAAACACTGCTGCTTTGAGCACACGCAAACAAAGTTATCAGTTGAGTGTGCAACAAGTCGCGCAACGTTGGGGAATTGATCCTGCCTTATTAGATGCGGTGATTGCTGTAGAATCAGGTTACAACCCTCAGGCACTTTCTCCCAAAGGTGCGCAAGGCTTGATGCAATTAATGCCAGGCACTGCAGCCCGTTATGGGGTAACAGATCGCAGCGATCCACTGGCAAATTTGGAGGGCGGCGCACGTTATTTACGGGATTTATTGCTGATGTTTAAAGGTGATGTCACCCTAGCACTGGCAGGCTATAACGCAGGTGAAAATGCGGTAATTAAAGCGGGCAATCGCATCCCAGCCTACGCAGAAACACAGGAATATGTCGTTAAGGTTTTGGAAAAATATCGCAACAGTGTTAGAAATTAAACGTTGTTCATTTGAGTCTATAACGATGTACTGGATTTTGCCAGTCATGGCTTGAAATCATGTTAGATTTGGGTGTAGCGATGTTAGATTAAAGCTAAAATATTTAGGAGAAGTCTGCCTTAAATTCCGAGTTAATAAATACTTATCTCGTTTCAGTTCCCGCGTCACGGCCATTAAATTAACCTGAGTTCGGTATAAGAAAACTGTTTCGGCTGTGACGAGTTTATTGTCTGAATCAGGATTGATAGGATTATCCGAATTAAGCAGGGAATCCAGATAACAGTGATGCAGAAGCGTGGGAATACGATGGTTTACCTCAGCATTACAGACTCGATAAACCTGTAGGAAAAGTAATAAAAAAGCCCCGATGTTTTTAAAAGTATCGAGGCTTTTTTTGTTTGTTTGAACTGCAATTCACATAATTTAAAAGTATCTACTTAAACCTGAAGTTTGGAATAAGAAAACTGTTTTGGCTGTGACGAGTTTATTGTCAAAATCAGGATTGACAGGATTATCCGAATTAAGCAGGATGAACGCATCATGTTGAAAAAGTTTTTTAATTCTGAAAATCCTGTGAGTTCTGATTCTGATAATCTTTGAAAATTTCTTAACAAACTGGATTGATTAAATTTTCTGCTATTTCTTATCCAAAAATTAGGTTACTTAATTGTGTGAATTGTGGTTCAGACTTTATTTCATTACATTGCTAGCACCGGCTTGAAACAGCAAATTTGCCACGCTTGCACCAAAACGTTCCGCAAAACGATCTAAATAATTCGCCTTCGGGGTGAAATTCACTAATTTTTCCGCTTTGATCACATCGCGCGCCACCGAACTGCTGCTGCCCAGTGCGTCAACTAAGCCCAATTCAACCGCTTTTTCGCCCGTCCAAATCAAGCCTGAAAATAAATCGGGATTGTCTTTTAAACGTTCGCCACGCCCTTTTTTGACCACGTCAATAAATTGTTGATGCACGTTGCCGAGCATTTCTTTCAAATGCTTGGTTTCTTCTTCTTTCACGGGCGAGAACGGATCAAGCAAGGCTTTGTGGTCACCAGAAGTTAAAGTGCGGCGTTCAATCCCCAATTTCCCCATCGCATCGACAAAACCGAAACTGCTCATAATCACGCCAATCGAGCCGACTAAACTCGCTTTGTCCGCATAAATCTTATCTGCGCCCGCTGCAATGTAATAACCGCCCGAGGCGCATAAATCGGTAATCACTGCATAAACGGGGATTTTGTCGTGCTTTTTCCGCAGGCGTGCGATTTCATCATTGATATAACCCGCTTGCACAGGACTGCCGCCCGGGCTGTTGATTCTTAAAATAATCCCTGCGGTGTCCTTGTCTTTGAACGCGGCACGCAAACCTGTGATGATATTATCCGCACTGGCTTCGCCATCGGCGGCAATTGCGCCCTTAATTTCAATAATCGCGGTGTGTTTATTGCCCGTGCCTTCGCCGCCTTCTTCTTTGTCGAATTTATACCAATTGGGCTTGGCGGCAAATAATAAGGCGAATAAATAGGCAAAAACTAAGAATTTAAAAAAGATACCCCAGCGACGGGCGCGGCGTTGCTCAGTAATTGAGCTGGCGAGAAAACGATGCAATACATCTTTTTCCCAGGTTGTGGGTTCAACAACAGGCTCAGTTTTTGGGGGAGTTAGGTCTTTTTCAGTTTCAGACATGATGGAGTTTCCTAGCCTTGCGGCGGTAAAATAGTTTCACGCTGTAGCCAGGTTAATAAACTGGCAAAATTATCTAAACAAGTCAATGGATTCAACGCTTGTAAACGCTGTTGTTCATGTACGCCATAATTGACCCCGACGGCGGGCACGCCTGCATTATTTGCCATGTGTAAATCATATTCGCTGTCGCCAATCATTAACATATTTTTGGGCGCGACCGCTAATACTTCCATGATTTCAAATAACATTTTCGGGTCAGGTTTAGAACGGGTTTCATCAGCACAGCGGGTAATGGTGAAAAACTCGGTGAGTTCACACTCTGCTAAAGCTCGATCTAAACCTGCACGACTTTTGCCCGTGGCAACTGCCAAGGTGTAGCCGAGTTCCTGTAAACTGCCTAGGGTTTCTTTAACTTTGGGGAACAAGGGCGTGGGCGCAAGTCCTACCGCAAAATAATAATGACGATAACGTTCAATCACCGCATAACAATCCGCAGCGGCGACGTTTGGATAAAGATGTAACATCGCACTTTCTAAACTTAAGCCGATGATGTTGCGAATTTGTTGATCAGTGCGCGGCTCTAAACCCACATCACGAATTGCGGCGTGTAAACTGCCCACAATTCGTGCTTGAGAATCGATTAAAGTGCCGTCCCAATCAAAGGCTAATACGTGGAAATGATGAGGCATTTAAGGCTCTAATTTTTCTAAAAGTTGTTGTAATTCAGCAGGCAAGGGCGCGGTGACTTCAATCGCTTTGCCGCCGACGCTGACTTGTAATTCTGCGGCGTGTAGAAATAAGCGTTTCAAACCGTAGGGGCGCAATTTGCGATCAAAATCTTCATTGCCGTATTTGTCATCACCCGCGATGGGATGCTGAGCGTGGGTGGCGTGTACGCGAATTTGATGAGTGCGTCCAGTGACGGGCATCGCTTTCACTAAAGTCGCATCAGCAAAGCGTTGTAACACTTGGAATTTTGTGACCGCAGGTTTGCCTTCGACATTGACCCGCACCACGCGTTCCCCTGATTGCAGGATATTTTTCTTCAAAGGTGCGTTGACTTCGCGCACCCGTGCTTCCCAATAACCTTGTACCAGCGCGAGGTAGGATTTACGCATCGTGCCTTCTCGCAGTTGTTCGTGCAATTGGCGTAACACGCTGGATTTCTTGGAAATCATTAAACAGCCTGAAGTGTCACGGTCGAGACGGTGCACTAATTCTAAATTGGGCAAGTTGGGAAACAAGGCGCGTAAACCTTCAATCACCCCAAAACTTAAGCCGCTACCACCGTGCACTGCCATGCCTGAGGGTTTATTAATAATTAACAAGCCGCCGTCTTCGTATAAAATTGAGTTTTTCAGCACTTCAACCGCACTTTTTGGCGGCTCGGTGTGCACAGTTTCGCTGACTTGGACGGGGGGGACGCGGATAATATCGCCTTCGACTAAACGATAGGTTTGTTTAATCCGCCCTTTATTGGCGCGGACTTCGCCCGTGCGCAGAATGCGGTAAATATGGCTTTTGGGAACGCCTTTTAAATAAGTGAGCAGGAAATTATCAATCCGTTGCCCTGCTTGATCTTCTGTAATCGTAACAAAACTAACTTGTGGGGGGGTGGTCATGCGTGAGATATTTTGCTAATGAGGATAAGGGGTAATTATAGCGTTTTTACAGCGCGGCATGGGATAAGAAAATTGGGTTAAGACGGTTTGAATTAGGATTGACGGCATAAACAGATTTTCAAAACAGGCAGTGCTAAATCAGTCATCAGCAGATAATCGCCATATTATTTTCTATCTGTTAAAAATAAAATGAAATTTTAAGGTATTTTAACTATGTAGCCAGAACGTAACTGGACCATCATTCACCAGCGAAACCTTCATGTTTGCGCCAAATTGTCCTGTGGCAACTTTGGGGTGGCGTTGGCGGGCTTGCTCGCAAAGATAATTGAATAGTTCTTCACCCAAAGCGGGCGGGGCGGCGGGGGTAAAACTGGGGCGTAAACCTTTGCGGGTGTCGGCGGCAAGGGTAAATTGCGGGACAAGTAACAAACCACCTGCAATGGTTTGTAAGTTTAAGTTCATTTTGTCTTGTGCGTCGGCAAAAATACGGTAATTTAATAAACGCGCCAATAAACGATCAGCATGTTGTGGCGTATCTTCACGTTCCACGCCCACTAACACTAACATGCCTTGCTCAATCGCGCCGATAATTTGCTCATCAACGTTGACTTCGGCGCGGGTGACACGTTGTACTAAACCTATCATGTTTGAATTCCTTTTGTGCACTCTGGGCTGGCTAGAGATGACGTAAGCTTAATCACGCCATTCACCGTTAAAGAAATCGTTTCCAAACTTTCTAAGCCTTCATTATCCACGACTTTAACAGCAATGCAGTGTTTGCCTGCGTTGAATTTGTGAACTTGTTTGCCTTCTTTATCAATCATCACATCGGCTTTAAAACCTGCTGCGGCTTCATAAGCAAAATTCCAAGCATAAAACTCAATGCCTGCCTCAGATTCACCCGTGGCAATGAATTCGATTTCTCGCAAGCCTTTCGCGTCTAAACCTAAATCATTGAAGACTAGCGTTAGTTTTGGCTTTTTCGCGATTGGGACAATACTTTCAACCGTAACCAGTTGAATAATTAAATCTTCTTCATTCTTTAGTCGCCCAATTTCTTGAATTGCACCTTTCCCGAAACTAAACGCAATGATAATACCGATGGGCTTTTTTTCAGCCTTGTTCTGTGCAAATAAGGTTTTATTAAAACGCTCGCTTGCGGATTTGAAATTGTCCACAACATTACGCCCGATATTATCGGAACGTTTAACTTGAATCGGAATACCGTCTTTCGTTTTACCGTCTAGCCCTAAATCACCGCGCTGTTTGGTATTGGGAACACCACCGTATTGCTGCACAATCCACAATTCAAACTCGAAAGCATCCGAGTTTCTCAGGGTGTCGTAATCGTATTTGTGCAAATGTAGGGAGAAGGGTGC
>JBDLSS010000457.1:0-2714 GCA_039799345.1 Pseudomonadota bacterium | reverse complement strand
ACGTTTTATCATGCAACTTCATGAAAAAATTAAGTTTATTCTTAACATGAAAGGTTGGTCACAAGAAAAAGTTGCACACCATTAAAGAAATAATTTATCTAAAAGAAATTATCGAATTATTTAGGAGTTACGCAGTTGAAACACGACTTCTTTTATTTACAATGAGTTAGCATTGTGTACTGCATAATTGTGTTTCCAACAAAATCAAATAGTTATCTATTCAACTGCGTAACTCCTATCATTAAAACAAAAGAATTAAACTTCTTCAGATAGCTAAAGCCCAATTAACATCAACTCATTAGCTGATTACAATCCCCAATTTCTAGCTTTCCCCTGAAAAACTAGAATGCCATTCAGTTCAATTATTTCGAGTATCCCCGCTGAAACCGCTATACTTTAGCGCAACCTTCTTACTACCTCTATTCCAATCATGGCCGCAAATCCTTCGGAACGTTTGCTGATTGCCTGCATGGCGGGTATTCAGTTTATTAATATTGTTGAATTTATGATGGTGATGCCGCTTGGTGCAGAACTTTCAGAAGCTTTACATATTCCTACTTCGCACATCGGCTATATCAGCGGCAGTTACACCGCAGCCGAGGCAGTTGCTTCAATTATTATGGCATTTTTTCTCGACCGTTTTGACCGTCGCACTGCATTAATGATCAGTATTAGCGGTTTTATCATGGGCACACTGAGCTGCACTTTTGCCACTGATTTAAACTCAATGATTTTCGCACGGGTAATTTCTGGCTTTTTTGCAGGCCCCTTAGCTGCCTTATCCGTGGCAATTATTATCGACCGCATTCCCTTTGAACGGCGCGGCAAAGCCTTAGGGATTGTGATGAGTGCGTTTTCAATCTCTTCAATTTTTGGCGTACCGATTGGCTTAGAATTGGCAAAAATCGGCGGCTGGCAATTTCCCTTTTTCGTGATTGCCAGCGTTTCATTAACGATGTTAATCATTATGTTATGGGTATTACCACCAATGCGGGCGCATCTTGCCCATGTGCGCCCGAGTTTCCGTAGGCTGGCGCATTTATGGGTACAGCCCAAAGCCTTGACTGCCTATGTTTTAACCGTGTGCGCTTTGATTACTGCCTTTTTATTAGTCCCCAATCTTTCCGCCTATGTGCAGTATAATTTGCATTATCCGCGTGCCGATTTAGGATTTTTATATTTAGCAGGTGGGATTACCAGCTTTTTCATGATGCGTGTTGCAGGACGCAGTGTGGATCGTTTTGGTAATTTGCCTGTGGCAACGCTAAGCACTGCCTTGCTGTTCACCGCAATTTATGTAAATTTTGTAAATTATCCCGTGGGAATGCCCGTGATAATGATTAGTATTTTACTCATGGGTAGCAATGCGGTGCGTGCGGTGGCAATGACGAATAGTGTTTCTCAAGTGCCCTCACCTGCGGAGCGTGCAGGTTTCATGTCGATGCACGGCGCAATGCAATGTATTGGTTCAACTTTAGGAAGCATTTCTTCCACATTTTTATTGCAAACCCAGCCCGATGGCGCGTTAATAGGCATGGATAAGGTCGGAATGATTGCAATGGGATTTAGTTTAGTGTTTCCTTTAGCCGTGTGGTGGCTGCATCGTCTAATACACCATGAACGCATTGCCGCCGCTGCGATGGCAGCCTTAACGCCTGTGCCTGCGGTGGTGGAAGAGAATTAATTTTTCTAAGTGCGCCCCTAAAATGGGCTTAAAACCGCTTTAATATTTGTCTTTAGTCCCCTTTAGGGGGTTGGGGCACAGTTAAAGACATAACCCAAAGAATTAAAACAGGAAAATCATGTCCAGAAGACGAATTGCGATTGTAGAAGATGAACCTGCAATCCGAGAAAATTATGCCGCCGTACTACGTCGCCAAGGCTATGAAGTCTGTGCGTATGCCAATCGTCAAGAAGCCAACGATGCTTTTCATCAACGTTTACCCGAATTAGTGTTATTAGACATTGGCTTAGAAGAAGAAGTTGAAGGTGGCTTTGATTTGTGCCGCGAATTACGCACGCTTTCACATTATTTACCGATTATTTTTCTCACTGCCCGCGACAGTGAATTTGACATGGTGTCGGGCTTGCGTTTGGGCGCGGACGATTATTTAACCAAAGATATTAGTATGCCGCATTTATTGGCGCGGATTGGCGCGTTATTCCGACGTATCGACGCATTGCGTTCGCCGCCTTCCGAAGAAAATGTGATTCGGCGCGGCGCGTTATTAATCGACAGTGATCGTTTAACCACAACATGGCGCAATGCAGCGGTGGAACTGACCTTAACCGAATTTTGGATTGTGCACTCGCTGGCACGTTTTCCGGGACACGTCAAAAACCGCGAGCAATTAATGCACGAATCTAATATTCAGGTCGATGACAGCACCATTACTTCGCATATTAAACGCATCCGTAAAAAGTTTGCGGTGATTGATCCCCGATTTAGCAGCATTGAAACTGTGCACGGCATGGGTTACCGCTGGAGCAGTGAAACTTAATGTTCAGTTTGAGCATTCGCAGTAAAGTGTTGCTGCTCTCGTTGACCTTATTCAGCGTGCCTTATGTGGGTTATGAATATGTACTTGAAATTGAAGATTATTTACGCGACAGTTTAGAAAATTCATTGACGGGGGCGGCGCGGGCTTTGGCAAGTGTACTTAATGATCGCCCTGATTTATTCAGTCGTACTTTGGCAGAAACCGTGCGTGAAG
>JBDLSS010000456.1:0-6682 GCA_039799345.1 Pseudomonadota bacterium | reverse complement strand
ATCAGAAATTGAGGCAGTGATAAACAGCTGAAGATTTTAGTCGTTTATTGTCTGAATCAGGATTTACAGGATTACCCGAATTAAGCAGGATTAAACCCTAATCCTATAAATCCTAATTCAGACAATCCTGAGTTCTTTAGCACTGCCTTTTGACGAAGATATGGCACAGGCTGCCCTTGCTCAAGAAAGTTAGGAGTTACACAGTTGAGTCGGTAACGATTTAATTTTGTTGGAAACAACATTATGTATCGCACAGGACTGGTCGTGTCATCAGCTGTTTATCATTACTAAATCGTTTTTATCTGAATGAGGACTCCGCTTTTTTCAAAAGGGGAGTCCATAAATATCAATCAAGCAACTGATATGCGATAATTCATGCCTTACACTTGATAATAACCACGATTTTTTCAGTATTTCACGCAACATAGGCGAAACAATATGGGCAAAAGAACACCGTTATATGCTAAGCATTTACAAGCGCAAGCCAAGATTGTTGATTTTGGAGGCTGGGACATGCCGCTGCATTATGGCTCTCAGTTACAAGAGCACCATCAAGTACGGCGCGATGCGGGCGTATTCGATGTTTCTCATATGACCGTGATTGATTTAGTGGGTGAACGTGTCAAAGAGTTTTTGAGCTATTTGCTCGCCAATGACATCGGGCGTTTAACCCAACGCGGTAAAGCTTTATATAGCTGCATGTTGAAAGCGGATGGTGGCATCATTGACGATTTAATTGTGTATTATCAAAAAGATACCCAGTACAGAATGGTGGTGAATGCCTCAACCCGTGAGAAAGATTTAGCGTGGATTATTCAACAAGCCAAACCCTTCGGCGTGCATGTCTGCTTTGAAGAAGGTGATGTCGCGATGTTGGCGGTGCAAGGGCCGAATGCGCGTGAAAAAGTTTTGCCCTTATTACCTGCGGATTTGCAACAAGAAGCCGCTAATCTCAAACCATTTTTTGCGTGCTGGAATCACGATATTTTCGTGGGGCGCACAGGCTACACGGGCGAAGATGGGTTTGAAATTATTCTGCCTGTGGCACAAGCCGAAGCGTTTTGGGATGCGATTCTTGTGGCAGGCATTGCACCCGCAGGCTTGGGTGCACGGGATACATTACGGCTCGAAGCTGGCATGAGTTTATACGGCAGCGACATGGATGAAAGCTTATCGCCTTTGGAATCGGGTTTAACGTGGACAGTGGCATTGAAGCCCGAAAGCCGTGATTTTATTGGACGTGCCGCCTTGGAAGCGCAAGTGAAAACCAATCATGCGGTGCTCGTCGGTTTGGTGTTGAAAGAAAAAGGCGTGTTGCGTGGACATCAAACCGTCTACGCGGACACAGGCGAGGGCATGATTACCAGTGGCACATTTTCACCTACTTTAGGTATGGCGATTGCGATGGCGCGTTTACCCGCCGCAACCGCTGCCAATGAAGTTTTAGTTGGAATTCGTGACAAACGTTTGCCCGCAAAAATTGTGAAATTACCCTTTGTGCGTCAGGGCAAGGCGTGCATTGATTTGGATGCGGTATAATCTTGAGAGAGCCGTTAGCGTATCCAACTATTGACACTTGATATTTGAAATTAAAGGACTGGTAGGGCTTGTAGCACTGCCAGTCCTAAACCCGCGATTCGATTCGAGACCTGCTAGGTTTTGAAAACCTAGTAGGTCTTAATTAACTGGTCACGTAGCATAAATTAACGAGCGATCCCGATTAAATTCCACAATAAATCGCGCCCCCTTCCCCAATTCACTTTCACACCACACTTCACCGTGCAAAGCAGTCACCAATTTTTTGACGATAAATAAACCCAAACCTGTAGAATGTTCGCCCCCTGTGGGTTTTGCACTCAAACGGGTAAATTTACCGAACAGTTTTGCCTGATCAGCCGCACTTAAGCCTTGTCCTTCATCTTGAATTTCACAACGCACTTTATCCGCAGGGGTAATACTTAGATAAATATAAATATTGTGTGCGGGCGGCGAATATTTAATCGAGTTAGAAAGCAAATTTTCTAAAATTTCTTGCATCATGCTTTCATCCAAATAGACTAAGGCAGGTACACTACTCACTTGTATTTTAAGTTGTTTTAGCTGAGCACGCTCTGAATAAGTGCTAACCACTTTTTTAAGCAAGGGTTGCAAATCCAAATGCGCTAATTTCAGCTCAAACTCTCCCGATTCTATTTTATTTACATCCAGCAAGTTACTGATTAACAGCAACATACTTTGAGCGGAATTTTCAATCATGCCCGAATAGTCCACAATTTTTTCAAGGCTGATTTGTTCCGACGTATTGCGCAAAATATCCGATAAACCCAAAATACAAAACAGCGGATTTTTTAAGTCGTGGGCGACAATGCCCAAAAATTCGTTTTTTTCCTGATTTAGGCGCAATAAGTCCTGATTTTTGGCTTCAATTTCTTGACTATAACGCAAGGCAATATGTTTAGCCTCTTGTTCTTGCGCCAGCCGTAGACGATTTAGTGCGATTTGCTTGCGCTCGGTAATATCTCGGATCAGCACTTGAATATAAATATGTCCATTAAAAGCAACTCGGTTAAAACTCACTTCCGCATCAAATAAACTTTCATCTTGTCGACAATAAAGCCATTCAAATTCAAAAGATTGTATTTCTCCTGCTAGGCTTTGCATAATCCACTCGTGCATTTGACTGACGGAGTTTTGCCCTGCTATTTGGGTGGGAGGAGAAAGTAAATCGAGTGTTTTTCCTGTAATCCACGCCCGATGACAGCCAAAAACTTCCAAAGCTTTCAGGTTACATTCCACAATAATTTCTTGTTCGATAATTAAAATTGCATCGTTGGCATTGTCAAATAAAGTACGATAACGATTTTTTTCTTCCTGCAATTCATTATTAATGGCTTCTAGGCTCTCAAACGCTGTTTTTAATGCCTCAGCCGAGCGCACCAACTTCATTATTTCATCTTGTTTTGTAGAAAAATCAGCAGGTAAGTTAAATTTATCTTGGTGCGTGAGCGCAACTTTTACCGCATATTCGGTTTGTTTCACCAGCCAAAACATGCCCATTAAACTAATCAAGGCAGATAAACCCAATATCCAGTTAAGACTGGCAGAATATTCACAATTCAACATCATAAAATTCAAAATAAAAATTACAAGCCCTGCCTGAAAAAAGTGATGACGAGCAAATGAGCCTATTTTAGGCGGCATAATTTTGTGCTCCATAATTTTATAACTGGATTAGGCATCAATGAAGTGGTTCTAAATGGCTCAAATAATAAGAGCAGCATAATCCGCAGTTTTGACAAAAACACTATCACCCACTTATTTTTATTAACACCTTGTTATTTAAGTGGTTAATAGTAGTGTCTTACGGACATTGACTGAGGTTTATGTGATATTGAAAAACATCAAAAATTTACACAAGCACATATTTACAAATGCGCCAATTTACGCGATAAATGCACGCCAAACTTTTGTAATTATTACCCGCAAAAACGGACAGAGATAATTAAGCCTATCTCACTGTTTTTATTTATATTTGGAGTGAGTAAAAACCACTATGAGCGATTTGGTCATTGAACTCAAACAAGTCTGCAAGTCCTTTGATAGCATAGCGATTCTCAAGAACATTGATCTTGAAATTAAAAAAGGTGAATTTCTCACCTTATTAGGGCCCTCAGGCTGTGGAAAAACCACGATTTTGCGGTTATTAGCAGGTTTTGAAACCCCAAGTTCAGGCACAGTGCTGATTAATGGGGAAGATATGCTAAAAATCGAACCCGAAGATCGCCACATCAACACCGTGTTTCAAAGTTACGCGCTGTTTCCCCACATGAGCGTGTTTGATAATGTCGCTTTTGGCCCGAAAATTCGCGGCGTGCCCAAGGTCGAAATCTCCACACAAGTGATGGAAGCCTTACGCATGGTGAAATTGGAACATCTTGCCGATCGTAAACCTGCGCAACTCAGCGGTGGACAACAACAACGGGTTGCGATTGCACGCGCCGTGGTTAACAAACCGCTGGTGTTATTGCTCGATGAACCCTTGAGCGCGTTGGATTACAAATTGCGCAAAGAAATGCAGATTGAATTAAAACAACTGCAACGCCGCCTTGGCATCACCTTCATTTTCGTCACTCACGACCAAGAAGAAGCCCTGTCGATGTCGGACAGAATTGCCGTCATGAACGCAGGCAGAATTGAACAATTGGGCACGCCCAAAAATATTTACGAATCTCCTAATAGTTTATTTGTGGCGCGATTTGTGGGTGAAAGTAATATTTTAGCGGGAGAAGTCATAAAAGTTGATGATGACTGTGTAGAAATGCGTTTAGAAAATAAAATCATTTCTTTAAAAAATACTAAAAATTTTCAAGTATCTCAGTCAGTTAATTTATTATTACGTCCCGAAGATTTACATGTTTATGATGAGGAAGAAGGTATTCCTCAAGAACCTTATTTACATGGCATCATCGAAGAAGTGATTTACAAAGGCACGACCGTCGATTTGCTGATTCGACTCGACAGCGGCAAACAAATCGCCGCCACCCAGTTCTTTAACGAAGATGATCCGAAATTAGATTTCCGCATGGGAGAACGGGTTTTCGCGGGTTGGTTAGAAGGCTGGGAAGTGTTATTGCCCAGTGAAGCGGCTGAAAACTCTATCCCCCTCAGCCCCTAGGAACACGTCATGCGAGCAAATCATCTGTTTTCATTTAAATGGTTTTCAGCGGGCTTAATTTGGTTTTGGCTGGGTTTATTCGTTTTAGTCCCCTTATTAATGCTTTTAACTGCCAGCTTTCTACAACGCGGTGAAACCGAATTTGTAAAATTTGCCTTCACCTTGGAAAATTACCAGCGCATTTTCAACCCGATTTATTTAGATGTGTTCTGGAATTCATTTTATCTCGCTGCCATGACCACCTTATTTTGTTTACTCTTAGGCTATCCATTCGCATTTTTGCTGGCGCGGGTCACGGGTAAGTATAAGCATTTACTGCTCTTATTTGTGATTATTCCTTTCTGGACAAGTTCATTAATTCGCACTTATGCCATGGTGATTATTCTCAAAACCAATGGGGTGATGAATAGCTTTTTACAGTGGTTAGGGCTGATTCAAGAGCCGATTCAATTGCTGTACACCCCAGCAGCAGTGGTGGTGGGTTTGGTTTATTCTTTGTTACCTTTCATGGTGTTACCGCTGTATGCCACGATTGAAAAGCTCGATATGCGCTTGATTGAAGCAGCGAAAGACCTAGGGGCGCGTAACGTTCGGATTTTTTGGAGCATTATCATTCCTCTGACAATGCCCGGCATTATCGCAGGCAGTATGCTGGTATTTTTACCCGCGCTCGGCATGTTCTATATTCCTGATTTATTAGGCGGTGCGAAAGCTTTATTAATCGGTAATCTCATTCAAAATCAATTTCTTTCCGCGCGAGACTGGCCCTTTGGTGCAGCAGTCAGCATCATTTTAGTATTGGTGATGAGTTTATTGCTAGTTTTATACTATTTCAGCATCCTGCGTAACAGCAATAATCGTGATAAGGTGGGCTTATGAACCTGAAACGTCTCAGTAAAATTTCATATATGAGTCTGATTTACGGATTCTTATATTTTCCTATCTTAATTCTGATTATTTACTCGTTTAACGATTCAAAGTATTCCTTCGCTTGGAAAGGTTTTACTTTAAATTGGTATCATCAACTGCTCGATAATCAAGAGCTGTTAGAAGTGGCATTAAATTCGCTTATAGTTGCAGTGGTGTCCGCTTCGGTGGCAACTTTAATCGGCACATTGACGGCGGTCGCGCTGTATCGCTATCACTTTTTCGGCAAAAAAGTGTTGTACGGTTTGATTTATATTCTAATTATGTCGCCTGAAATCGTGATGGGAATTTCGCTGCTGATTTTGTTCATCGCGCTCAGTATGCCTTTGGGATTCTGGACATTATTATTGTCGCATATCACTTTTTGTATTCCATTTGTGGTGATTACCGTATTTGGGCGGTTGAGTGGTTTTAACAAAGCGATTATTGAGGCGGCAAAAGATTTGGGTGCAAGTGAGTTCGCCACTTTTCGCTTGGTGGTGTTGCCGATGCTGATGCCTGCGGTGATTGCGGGCTGGTTACTGAGTTTTACGCTGTCGATGGACGACGTCATTATTAGTTTTTTCGTGACTGGCCCTAACTTTCAATTATTACCCTTGAAAATTTATTCTATGGTGAAATTGGGAGTAAAACCTGAAATTAACGCACTTTCAACGATTATGTTTGTGATTACGCTGATTATGGTAATCATTGCACAAAGTTTATTGCGTGAGAAAAAGTAAAACTTACTGTACCCTCCTAAATATAGGCGTCTATACGAGATAGGATGATTTTAAATAAACTATCTCGTTTCTACGCATCCGCGACACTGCGATTAAGTTAAGCGTCACACAAAAAATCATGCGGTGTAAATCACTTAAACAACCTGCACCAGCACTGCCTCAGTTTTCCCTTTCACCATCAAAGCGCGTAATTCCTTGCTTTGTGGCTGAGCTGGTAGCGTGTCATAAGCCTGTTGAGACATTAATAATTCACCTCGCGCCGCCGCATCACAAATGCGCTTCGCAGTGTTCACAGTGTCACCAATAATGTCATAAGCTTTCACTTTGTGACTGCCAACTAAACCTTCGACCAGTGCCC
>JBDLSS010000455.1:0-5234 GCA_039799345.1 Pseudomonadota bacterium | reverse complement strand
AACACGGAATGAAGGGTCTTCAGCAGCCAACTTAGATAAAGCAATCCCCATTTTTTCTTGGTCAGCTTTGGTCTTAGGTTCAACCGCAACTGAAATCACAGGCTCAGGGAATTCCATTCTTTCTAAGGTAATGATGTTATCTTTATCACACAGGGTTTCACCCGTGGTCACATCTTTCAAACCGACGGCTGCGGCGATGTCGCCTGCACGCACTTCTTTAATTTCTTCACGGTCATTCGCGTGCATTTGCACGATACGACCAATGCGTTCACGGCGATCTTTCACAGGGTTATAAACGCTATCCCCAGAATTCAATACGCCTGAATACACACGGAAGAAGGTCAAAGTCCCGACGAAGGGGTCAGTTGCAATCTTGAATGCTAATGCAGCGAAAGGCTCGGTATCATCTGCATGACGGAAAGCTTCGGTTTCATTCGCATCTGCCAAAATCCCACGAATTGGGGGAACGTCAGCAGGTGAAGGCAGATAGTCGATGACTGCGTCGAGCATTGCTTGTACGCCTTTATTCTTAAAGGCTGAACCGCATAATGCAGGAATAATTTCATTGGCTAAAGTACGTTTCCGTATACCAAATTTGATTTCGTCAATGGTCAATGCCTCGCCTTCGAGGTATTTTTCCATCAATTCTTCACTGCTTTCAGCAGCCGCTTCAACCATCTTTTCACGCCATTCTTCGCAAGCAGTTACCATGTCTGCGGGAATTTCGCGTTCTTCGTATTTCGTGCCTTGTGCAGTCGCTTCCCAGTAAATCGCTTTCATGATTAACAGGTCAACCACGCCTTCAAATAAGTCTTCTTGACCAATAGGCAATTGTAAAGGCACGGGCGTTGCTGCCAAACGAGTTCTGATTTGTTCAATCACTCGTAAGAAGTTTGCGCCTGCGCGATCCATCTTGTTCACAAATGCGATACGAGGAACACCGTACTTATTCGCTTGCCGCCACACGGTTTCAGACTGGGGTTGTACGCCGCCAACTGCGCAGAATACGGTACAAGCTCCGTCTAAAACCCGTAAGGAACGTTCTACTTCAATGGTGAAGTCCACGTGTCCGGGGGTGTCAATGATATTGATACGGTGATCTTCATACTGAGACTTCATCCCTTTCCAGAAGCAAGTTACTGCTGCGGAGGTAATGGTGATTCCGCGCTCTTGTTCTTGAACCATCCAGTCGGTCGTTGCAGCACCATCGTGCACTTCGCCTATCTTATGGGAGCGACCTGTATAGAAGAGAATACGTTCAGTTGTCGTTGTTTTGCCCGCATCAATATGCGCCATAATGCCGATATTGCGATAGCGCTCAATGGGTGTCGTACGTGCCACGTTACAAACCTTCTGCTTAAGTTAAATACTACCAACGGAAATGGGAGAATGCTTTGTTCGCTTCTGCCATACGGTGAACATCTTCGCGTTTTTTAATTGCAGTGCCTTTGTTTTCAAAAGCGTCTACAATTTCGCCTGCTAAGCGTAAGCCCATAGATTTTTCGCCACGTTTACGTGAGCAATCTACTAACCAGCGCATTGCCAGAGCGGTACGTCTGACTGAGCGAACTTCAACGGGAACTTGATAAGTAGAACCGCCAACGCGACGTGATTTAACTTCGACCACGGGACGTAAGTTTTCTAAAGCTTTATCAAAAATTTCTAAAGCATCGCCTTTGGTTTTTTCTGCAACTTGATCCAGTGCACCATAGACAATCTTTTCAGCGACGGATTTCTTGCCGTCGACCATGAGGACGTTGACGAACTTGGCAACGACTTCACTGTGGAATTTGGGATCAGGGAGAATCACCCGTTTAGCGACAACTCTTCTTCTTGGCATGAGATAAAATCCTAAAAATAGCCCCACACATGAGATGAAATTCTCATGCGAGCTAGGGAAACTTTATTGTTTTGGACGCTTTGCACCGTATTTAGAACGACCTTGCCGTCTTGCGTTAACGCCTGACGTGTCTAAACAGCCACGGACAGTATGGTAACGAACACCAGGTAAGTCTTTAACACGACCACCACGGATGAGGACAACAGAGTGTTCTTGGAGATTGTGGCCTTCGCCACCGATGTAGGTCGTTACTTCCATGCCGTTGGTTAAACGGACACGAGCAACTTTACGCATTGCAGAGTTAGGTTTCTTAGGGGTTGTGGTATAGACACGTGTACATACCCCCCGCTTTTGTGGGCAGTTGCCAAGTGCTGGCACACTGCTTTTAGTTGTTAGGCGTTTGCGCGGCTGCCGCACCAACTGGTTAATCGTTGCCATAACTGCTCCAAGTCAATCGAGGGCTTGTGTACAAATGTGCGATGATGATAAAGATCGACGTACCACAACGTCCCTATGTACAAATATAGGCTGATACTGGACTAAATGAATG
This sequence comes from Pseudomonadota bacterium, assembly GCA_039799345.1. Classification (GTDB taxonomy): domain Bacteria; phylum Pseudomonadota; class Gammaproteobacteria; order Beggiatoales; family Beggiatoaceae; genus JAQTYU01. The sequence continues at coordinate 2,844 of JBDLSS010000455.1, read as the reverse complement.
TAATAGCCCATTTGAAAGAGGAGAGATTCTAAGGTGAATCGGGCTTACTGTCAAGTAAATTATAGAAGTTTTCTTGAAAAATGAGGCTGATAGTGTGATTTATCACCTGAATAACGTTACAAACTTCTGAAAAGTTTTTTCGCGACAATTTACTTAAGCTTTAAAAAACACTTTATCTTAACCTGAGTTCGGTATAAGAAAACTGTTCAGGATGAACGCGTAATGTTGAAAAAAATTGTTTAATTCTGTGAATTCTGATGCTGATGATCTTTACAACTTGTTTAATAAACTAGATTTATTAAACTTTCTGCTATTTTTTATTATCCTAAGAGACGAATAACATGCAGTTTAAGCTATCCTCTAAATTCGTGGAACAAGAAAATTTAACCCAAAACAAGACAGACTTTGGATTGTTAATCCAAATTATAAAGTTGAATTTCGAGATTTTTTTGGTAGAACACTGTTACCCGTAGCTTAAGAACTTTAAACACGATAAGGCTTAGACAGTATTTAATCCGATGTATGATGACTTACTTGGTTTTCATGATTTCGAGTGGGCTTTTAACCATATAAATTATAAATTATTAACTATTAATCGACGCATTTAATAACTCACGGATTTCTGCTAAAAATTGGTTACGTTGATATGAACCCTTTTGGAAAATCTTTTTCACATTGCCCGCCAAAGACAAGCGATCCGCCAGTGTAATATCTTTAGCCGTAAGCACTAGGACAGGAATTTCAAGCCATTCGGGCTGTTTACGCATTTGGCGCACAAATTCAAACCCATCCATTTCAGGCATCATCAAATCTAAAACAATCAAATCAGGACGGCGGTTTTGCATTAAATGCAGCGCAGTGATGCCATTGTTGGCTTGTTCGACTTGATAATTCATGTGGCTTAACATCCGAATCAATACTTCACGGGTGGCATTGTCGTCTTCCACCACCAAAATATTGCTGATTTTCTTGCCAATGTGATGTTTTTGCAACACCGCCGCCAATTGTTCACGGCTAATAGGTTTGTTTAAATAATCGGTCGCACCTAAAGAATAGCCCACGGTTTTTTCATCAACCATTGAGAGCACTAACACGGGGATTTCTGACAATTGAGGATCGGATTTGAGTCGAGATAACACCGTCCAACCATCCATTTCGGGCATCATCACATCAAGCGTAATCGCATCGGGTTTTAATTCTCGCGCCAAAGCTAAACCTTTTTCGCCCGTGTTCGCTGTCTGCACTTCATACCCAATGCGTTCTAAATAAGTTTTTAATAAAAAGCAGGCATCTGCATCATCATCAATCACCAAGACCAGCCCATTTTTCACCGCAGGCGCGGGCGACATGCAGCTCAAGTCATTATTTCCGAACACGCCATGATCCAAATATGCAGGCACGCACACGGTAAAGGTCGTGCCCTCGCCATAGATACTATCAACGACAATCGTGCCGTGTAACATTTGCACAAATTGATAGGTAATTGCCAGCCCTAAACCTGTGCCGCCATATTTGCGCGTGGTCGAAGCATCTGCCTGCATAAAAATCTGAAACAGTTTTTCTTTTTGTTCAGGGGTGATGCCGATGCCATTGTCAGTGATTTTGAACTCAAGAATTTCACCAAATTCAGTGTATTCACGATTAACTTCAAACAAAATGTGTCCGTTTGATGTAAATTTAATCGCATTACTGAGTAAATTTAATAAAATCTGGCGCAACTTGGTGAAATCAGAATTAATATCTCCCAAGCTTTGTGGAAGAATACTTTCAAAAGTATTGTTTTTCTTACTGAGCAAAGGCGTTGCGGTGTCAAACACTTCATCCAATAGCATTTTTAGCGGGAAGGTTTCACAATAAACTTCCATCTTGCCCGCTTCAATTTTAGAAATATCTAAAATATCATTGATAAGACCGAGCAAATGTCGCCCTGCGGCAATGATTTTGTGAAAATCAGGAATATAATCAATGTGTCCCAAATCTTGCGCCTGCTCTTCCAACATTTCACTGTAGCCCAAAATCGCATTCAAAGGCGTGCGTAATTCGTGGCTCATGTTGGCGAGAAATTGGCTTTTGGCAATATTGGCATCTTCTGCCATTTGTTTGGCACGATTTAAGGTCAGCTCGGCGCGTTTTTGCTCGGTAATATCGATGATAAAGCCTTCAATAAATTGCAATTCGTGCAGTTCATTGAAAACCCCTTGTCCTTGTTCAAATACCCATTTTTCTTGGTGAGAGCGGCTTAAAATACGATAACTGTATTTGTAGGGCTGTTTGTGTTGCAGCGCGTGCTCTAAGACTTCAAAGAAGGGTTGACGGTCTTGCGGGTGAATAATATCGATAAAATGTGTGAGTTTATGGCTGTCGGTGAATTCGACAGGCAAATACCCTGTTAAATCAATGCAGCCTTCGCTGACAAATAACATACTGCGTTTTTCATCGGCTGTGCTGCGATACACCATGCCAGGTAAATTACTCATTAAAGTCGCTAACATGCGTTGACTTTCATAAATCGCTTTTTGCGCTTGTTTTTGTTCAGTAATATCTAAACAGGCCCCGATAAAACCGACAAACTCGCCACTGACATCCAACCGCGCTATGCTGGTTTCGGTGAGCCAACGATATTCACCATCAGCCCGTTTGAAACGGTATTGCAGGGTAAAATCGTGATGATTATCAAGAGCAGTGCGGTAACGTGCACTATAAATGGCGGCATCTTCGGGATGAATGCTTTTTAAACGATCATGTTCCAGCTCTTGCGCCAAAGAGTGTCCCGTGAAATTTAACCACGTTTCATTAAATAAAGTGTTGTTACCCGTGGTGTCGCTCATCCATAGCATCACGGGG
>JBDLSS010000454.1:0-2900 GCA_039799345.1 Pseudomonadota bacterium | reverse complement strand
TTCATGCAGTTTCCCATCACTGAGAATTTGCTGCACATTGGCAGATTGCACTTTACGTTGCAAACGCGCCAAATTACGCAAAGTTGCATCATTCTTCGGCAAGTTGAATAAACAACGTTCCACCACGCTCAAACTATAATACAAAGAACGCGGAAATTCTTTATTTTGTAATAAGAATTGCACCACATCTTCACCACGCACCCGCAAACGCATGTGTTGCCGATACATTTGATAAGCGGTTAAAGATTTCAACACGCTCATCCATTGAATATTCTCAAATGGGGTAAAATTGACATTGCTTTGTCCGTGCTTTTGCCACAGATTTGCGGTGCGCACGTCTAAAATACGGCTGGTCATGTCCGCACGTTCTAAAAAACTACCCATGCGTAAAAAGTTATACGCCGCATCACGGCTCATCGTGCCCGAAGTCACCCCCGTCACCATTTGGCAACCCAAAATCACTTTTTTCAGGAATTCGTAACGGGCGCGTTTATTAACCCCTTTTTCTGCCTGCTCGTTGACGTATAAATATAAGTCATTGAGCTGTTCCCATACATCTGAAGGCACGATATCGCGGGTGGTGCGCAGATTTTCCCGCGCCTGTGCCACCGCCGAAAGAATCGAGCTGGCATTGTTGGGATCAAGCATTAAAAACTTGGTGATATTGCGCTCGTTAGCTTCGATATTATAGGTTTTGAATAACTCTTCACTGCCCATAATCGCAATTAACGGCTGCCAACCCAAGGTTAAACTGGTGGGCAAATCGAGTAATAAATTGCTGTTGACGTTGATTAAACGTCCTGTGTTTTCAGCACGTTCAACATAACGTCCTAACCAATAAACATTCCGTGCAACTCTTGATAACATGTTGACTTACTCCGCGTCGATAACCCAAGTGTCCTTACTGCCCCCGCCTTGCGAGGAGTTCACTACCAGCGAGCCTTTACGTAAGGCAACCCGTGTTAAGCCGCCCGTGGTCACATAAGACGTATCCCCTTGTAAAATAAAGGGACGCAAATCGACGTGACGCGGTTCAACTTTGCCATCGCATAAAGTGGGCGTGGTTGACAAGGTTAAAGTGGGTTGTGCGATGTAATTACGCGGGTCTTTTTTAATCAATTCTGCAAATTGTTTGCGTTCTTTTGCCGTTGAATGTGGGCCGACTAACATCCCATAACCACCCGACTCATTAGCAGGCTTAACCACTAATTTATCCAAATTGGCTAACACGTAGTCGCGAGTTTTGTCTTCTAAACAGCGGTAGGTTTCGACATTGGGGATAATCGGGTCTTCGTCTAGGTAATATTTAATAATATCAGGGACGTAAGAATAAACGACCTTGTCATCCGCAACCCCTGCGCCGGGCGCATTGGCAAGCGCGACATTGCCTTTCCGCCACGCCCGCATTAAACCTTTCACCCCGAGCATCGAATCGGGATTAAATTCTTCAGGGTCTAAAAACCAGTCATCAATACGGCGATAAATCACATCGACGCGCTTTAAGCCTTCAATATTGCGCATGTAGACACAATCATCATCACCCACCACCAAATCAGGACCTTCGACCAATTCCGCGCCCATATTTTGCGCTAAATAGGAATGCTCGAAATACGCCGAGTTATAAATCCCCGGCGTGAGCACCACGACTTGAGGATAATCCATGGGACGTGGTGACAGTGAGGCTAACATATCGAATAATTTTGAGGCGTAATCATCGACGGGCTGAATACGTTGATTTTCAAACAATTCAGGAACAATGCGTTTCATCACTGAACGATTTTCTAACATGTAGGACACGCCTGAGGGCACGCGCAAATTGTCTTCCAAGACGTATAAAGTGCCGTCTTTATCGCGCACTAAATCGCTGCCACAAATATGCGCCCAGACGTTCAGTGGGGGTTTAACGCCAATACATTGTTTACGAAAGTTTTTAGAGTTTTCCAATAAGTCGGCTGGGAATCTTTTATCTTTGACGATACGTTGTTCACTGTATAAATCATCAATGAACATGTTTAAGGCTCTAACCCGTTGTTTTAAACCTGCATCAGTGCGATCCCATTCTTTTTTGGGAATAATGCGCGGGATAATATCAAACGGCCAAGCCCGATCAATCGTTGAACCTTCGCCATAGACCGTGAACGTAATCCCCATCACTAAAATAGTCAGCTCTGCTGCATTTTTGGATTCTTGAAGTTCAGAATCTTTCAACGAATCTAAATACTGACACAGTTCAAGTGCAGCGGGACGAGGCTTATTTTCGGAATTAATAAGCTCATCGTAAAAGCCATTTACTGCGTAGTTTTTCCAATCAATTGCCATTAACTACTCCTTGAAATAAATGAACTGACCCTTTCTCAACTATATGAAATCGCCCACAGTTTTTTAAAATTGACCGAGGCGGGATCGAATCTCGTTTAACAGTTTGTAAGTTTACATCTTACAGCACAATGTGCCTTAAAAAGTAACTTCATCGGTGGCACGGTTGACATCTACAGAGACTGACAGTAAATGTTCTCCACCGCCGAAAATAATGCCTTTCAGTGGGGTGACATCGCTATAATCGCGTCCCCATGCTGTTGTAATATGTTGATTTGTCGGAATTTGATTGTTAGTCGGATCGAAATCAATCCAGCCACGTCCCGGCACATAGACCGCAAGCCATGCGTGGGAAGCATCACTGCCTTGTAATTTGACTTGTCCTGGGGGCGGTAAAGTTTCTAAATACCCACTGACATAACGCGCCGCCAAACCTAAAGAACGTAAACAGGCAATCATCAAATGCGCGAAGTCTTGACACACGCCCCGACGATGCAAGAGTACGTCCGAAAGCGGCGTGATGATAGTAGTAAAATGGGGATCATAGGTAAATTCAGTAAAAATGCGTCGCATTAAATCGCTGG
>JBDLSS010000453.1:0-12562 GCA_039799345.1 Pseudomonadota bacterium | reverse complement strand
GTGGTGCATTCGCAATTGCGCTTAACACAATGCCATCATCTATATATTCTGTGATGCGTAATAAAGTCGTGCCGTCCATAATTTTCCAGCCTGCACCCCATTCATTACCTGCCACCATGGTGACAGGTTGAACCTGAATTAAACGCCTACGAGTAATCGATTCGGTACGCGCAAAATTCAATGCACCAATCAGCTCATTCGTCTTTGCGGTCATCCGATTATCAAAAATCGTGTAACGCAAATTTGGGAGTGCCATTGCCATTAAAATAGCAGCAACAGCAAGCGTCATCATTAATTCGGTCAGGGTAAATGCGCGTTGAGTTTTCATGGACTTTATAATAACTTTATTGGATATTAGAGTTTTACCAACATAGCAACTACTTGTCATGTGTTTACGGGATATGTGGTAACGATTTAGGGATTAAAGGAAAAAGCATTTTCCTATAATTTTCGATGAAAATCACACAGATAACTTAATAAGACGACAGGAAAACTGCTGCACTTTACCCCTGAGACAAGAGGGTATTTTACAGGAAAATACATGAAGAACAGTTATGCCGACTACTCAAGCGTAAGGTAAAAACAGAGAGAAGAAAATAGGAGTCCGCATATTTAATCTAAAAATAAGCGTTATTTATTTGATTTTTAAAAATATAATTTAAGCTTGTTGCAACAAACGTTTCACCGTGAGTTTTCCAGCTGCGTGATATTCACCCAGTCCAAAAAAATTTGCCTCAGCATCAAATAAACGCACCAAACCTTCAGGGGCTGCATTGGGCAAAATCACCACTTGTCCATATTTGAGTGCGGTGCTCATGGTTTCGTTCAAATGAATTTCAGGAAAACGCGGCAAAGCTTCCGCAATCGGGATTAATAAAGCATCCAGCGCGGGCAAACCGCCTTGTGTGCCCAATTCGATCAAGGAAGGATAAGTAAACATAGTTTGATAATCACCCACGCGAACCCGATGCAAAGCACTGATAAACGCGCCACAGCCCAAAGCATGACCAATATCCTCCGCCAAAGTGCGAATATACGTGCCTTTGGAACAACTCACTTGCAAAGTCAGACAATTTTCAACAAAGTTTTCCACTTCAATCGAATAAATCGTGACAGGACGCGCCGCCCGTTCCACGGTTTTGCCTTGGCGAGCGAGTTTGTACAGGGTTTGACCTTGTTGCTTCAGTGCGGAATACATCGGCGGCACTTGCAGAATTTCCCCGGTAAATTGGGGCAACACTGCGATGATTTTTTCTAAAGTAATGCCTTCCGTGCTTGCAGTGCTTAACACCTCACCTTCCGCATCCGCAGTGGTGGTGGTCGCGCCCAAAGTGCATTCAGCTCTGTAAGCTTTGTCCGCATCGAGCAGGAAACTTGAAAACTTGGTCGCCTCGCCCAAACACACAGGCAATAAACCCGTTGCCAGATTGTCTAAACTGCCCGTATGCCCCGCTTTGCGTGCTTGATATAAATGTTTAATCTGTTGCAACGCCGCATTGGAACTGATGCCAAACGGCTTATTTAACAACACAATTCCATCCACATCGCGCGCAATATAGCGTTTATTCATCGTTGTCGTCTTCTTTCTTGGGCGGTAACACCGCGTTAATCAAGGCACTCATACGTACCCCGTTTTCAGTCGAACTGTCGTGGTAAAAATGCAGGCGTGGCGTGGTGCGCGTGGTCATGATTTGCGACAAAATATGACGGTATAAACCTGCGTTTTCATTGAGATATTTGATAATATCTTTGGCAGGCACTTGGGCGGCAAGAATGGAAATATACACCCGTGCGGATTTCAAATCGGGGGCGACATCAATTTCTGAAACCGTCAACATCCCGAAATCGGACTTGACTACTTCACGGCGGATAATTTCAGCAAGATCGCGCTGAACTAATTCATTAAGGCGTTGGGTACGGCTAAATTCTTTGGGCATAGTGAGTCGCTGTGACAAAAAGCTTAAGGGAGCAATCAGAGGAAAGGCGACAGAGGAAGATTTTCCCCTGTCGCGCCTTTAAATCAGAAAATTAGACGGTACGGGCCACCGAAATTCTTTCGTAAACTTCGATATTGTCGCCGACTTTAACATCGGTGTAGTTTTTCACGGCAATGCCGCATTCCGTGCCAGCACGAACTTCGGGCACGTCATCCTTGAAGCGGCGTAATGACTCGAGTTCGCCCTCGTAAATCACCACGTTTTCACGCAACACCCGAATCGGATTATTACGTTTTACCGAACCTTCTAACACCAAACAGCCTGCAACTGCGCCGAACTTCGGTGAGTTGAACACATCGCGCACTTCTGCAATCCCGACGATTTGTTCACGAATTTCAGGTTTCAGCATCCCGCTGATGGATTTCTTGATTTCATCGATGACATCGTAAATCACGCTGTAATAATGAATATCCACCGCTTCTTCTTGAATTAAGCGACGGGCAGCCCCGTCAGCACGCACGTTGAAGCCGATCAGAATGGCATTAGAAGCAATCACTAAGTTGACATCACTTTCATTAATTGCGCCCACACCACAGGCAATCATGCGGACTTTCACTTCTTCATTCGACAGCTTATTCAGCGCGTCGCCCAAAGCTTCCGCAGAACCGTTCACGTCAGCTTTCAACACGATGTTTAGGGTGTTGACTTGACCGGCTTGCATTTGTGAGAACATGTTTTCAAGTTTGGTGGCTTGTTGACGTGCTAATTTCACTTCGCGGAATTTGCCTTGACGGAACAGCGCGATTTCGCGTGCTTTGCGTTCATCAGGAACGACAATCGCTTCATCGCCCGCATTCGGTGTACCCGACAAGCCTAAAATTTCCACAGGCATCGACGGGAAAGTTTCATCAACCGACACGCCCAATTCGTTGATAATAGCACGCACCCGCCCGAATTCATGCCCTGCTAATAACACATCGCCTTTACGCAGCGTGCCACTTTGCAAAAGCAGGGTGATTACTGCGCCGCGCCCTTTATCTAAACGCGATTCAATCACCACACCGCGCCCTGGGGCAGCGACCACGGTTTTGAGTTCTAAGACTTCAGATTGCAACAGGATTAAATCGAGTAAGTTATCAACCCCTTCACCTGATTTTGCAGAAACATGCGCCAGCATCACATCGCCACCCCAAGCTTCTGGAATCACACCTTGCACAATTAATTCTTGCTTAACACGTTCAGGATCGGCTTGGGGTTTATCCACTTTGGTTAAAGCCACCACAATCGGTACATTCGCAGCGCGTGCATGTTGAATCGCTTCAATAGTTTGCGGCATCACGCCATCATCTGCGGCAATCACTAAGACCACGATGTCAGTGACTTTTGCACCACGAGCACGCATTTGTGTGAACGCGGCGTGACCGGGGGTGTCTAAAAAGCAAATCGAACCTTTAGGCGTGTCTACATGATACGCGCCAATGTGCTGGGTAATCCCGCCCGCTTCGCCTGCCGCCACTTTGGTGGTACGGATATAGTCGAGCAAAGAAGTTTTACCGTGGTCAACGTGACCCATGATGGTGACCACAGGCGCACGGAACACGCGCTCGCCGCCATGTTGGAACAGCATCAAATCTTCTTCGAGTGCATTTTCCTTCATGAGTTTGGGCGTATGTCCCATTTCTTCGACGATAATCGCGGCGGTGTCTTGGTCAATCATTTGGTTGATGGTGACCATCGTGCCCATGTGCATCAGCGTCTTAATCACTTCAGCCGCTTTCACCGACATTTTCTGCGCTAGATCAGCCACGCTGATCATTTCAGGAATGCCGACTTCACGAATAATCGGGGTAGTGGGTTTGATAAAGCCATGTTGTGGCTCGAGTTTGCCGCCTTTTTTACCCTTTCTGCGATGCTTATCGCCATTGGGGTCGTTGCGTTCAAACTTCGTACCCTTATCATCTTTATCCTTAGCTCCGCCTTTGCCTGCTACTTTACTACTGGGCTTGCTAACGACTTTCGCAATAACTTTTTTATGCTTAGGTGCAACTTTAGCAGCGGATTTATCTTCACCCACCGCCTCAACAGGTACATCTCCAAGCACATCAGGCACACTCTCAGGACGACGCTTGGGGGCATCAGTTCTGTTTATGGGAGGACGTGCCGCAGAGGGACGTGCTGCCCCCGTGGTATTACTACGAGGCGCATGGTTTCTGTTATCTGTATTGCCTGTTCTTGGCGCGCTATTTTGATGTCTTCTTTGTTCAGGCGCGGCAGGCGTTGGTGTAACGGGAGTTTCGACCACTTGTTGTTGATGCACAATGTCATCTTCAATTTCACGGCGCATATTATCAATGCGATCCGATTCAAGCACGGTGGATGGTGATGAATTTTCTTCGCTGGGACTACGTTTCACGTAAGTGCGGGTTTTACGCACTTCAACGCTCACGGTTTTAGAACGCCCTTGCGTACCCGTGGGCAGTTGTAATTCACTCACGGTCTTACGTTGAATACTAATTTTCTGTGGCTGTGCGGCGGGGGGCTTGGCTTTAGCAACGGACTCCTTAGCACTGTTTTGTTGACGCAGGTGTTCTAGGAGCTGCAATTTTTCTTGATTATTAAGGCTGTCTTCACCACGTTTGTTAGTCACTCCCGCTTCGCCCAGATAGGCTACAAGACGTTCTGCGGGAATGCCGATTTCGTCTGCAAATTGTTTTACCGTTACTTCCGCCATATTTTTACCCCAGTATTTTTCGCGTGGCAAGCTGAATCGCTATGTTTACATCATGTTAGTTAAACCAGCGTGCTCGTGCTGCCATAATCAATTGTCCAGCCCGTGTTGCATCCAAATTAGGAACACTCATCAAGTCGTCTATAGACTGTTCGGCTAGGTCGTTAAGGTTGTGAATTCCCAGTTTGGCGAAAGCATCAATCAGTGTCTGGTCTACGCCTTCTAAGCTGAGTAATTCCTGCACTGTTTCAGAAACAGCAGCGGGAACTTCTTCACTTTCTTCAGGTTTTCTTGCTAATGCCTCTTTAGCACGTCCGCGCAGAGTTTTGACGATTTCTTCATCAAAATCTCGAATTTCGAGCATTTCATTAGCGGGCACATAGGCAACTTCTTCGAGGCTTGAGAAACCTTCTTTCACCAAAATACTGGCAATGTCATTGTCAATATCTAATTCGGTCATGAATAATTGTTGCAGGACTTTGAATTCTTCGGCATTTTTCTGCTCTGCCTGCGATTCGGTCATGACATTAAGCGTCCAACCTGTCAGTTGGCTGGCTAAACGGACATTCTGTCCATTGCGCCCAATCGCTTGGGAAAGCTGATCTTCGCGCACGGCAACATCCATGCTGTGGGTATCTTCATCAACCACGATGGAAACCACATCCGCAGGGGCCATCGCATTGATGACAAATTGCGCAAAGTTTTCATCCCAGAGAATAATATCGACGCGCTCGCCTGACAGCTCGTTAGACACGGCTTGCACGCGAGAACCGCGCATCCCGACACAAGCCCCAATTGGGTCAATGCGGGGGTCTTTGGTACGCACTGCAATTTTAGCACGCAGCCCCGGATCACGCGCAGCACTGACAATTTCAATCAAATGTTGCCCAATTTCAGGGACTTCGAGTTCAAATAATTTGATTAATAATTCAGGCGCGGTGCGGCTTAAAAATAATTGAGGGCCGCGTTGTTCAGCACGCACGCTGCGTAAATAAGCGCGTAATCGGTCGCCACTGCGCACGGCTTCACGGGGAATCATATCTTCCCGTGCCACAATTCCTTCCGCATTGCCACCTAAATCAATGATGATATTGCCACGTTCGACGCGCTTGACTAAACCGCTAATCAGCTCGCCTTCGCGATCACGATAGGCATCAATGACTTGAGCACGTTCAGCATCTCGAATCTTTTGTACAATGACTTGTTTGGCGGTTTGTGCACCAATACGGTCAAAACTGACAGATTCAATACTTTCTTCAACATAGTCACCGATCTGCACGCTGATTTGACGGGCTTGTGCACCTTCTAAACTGATTTGACGATCAGGGAAGTCTACGTGATTAACCACTAACCAACGTCGAAACGTGTCATATTTGCCTGTATAAGGGTCTAAACTGACACGGACTTCAATTTCATTGTCGTAATGTTTTTTTGCAGCACTGGCTAAGGCGCATTCTAAGGCTTCAAAAATAACCCGTTGACTAATCCCTTTTTCATTAGCAACGACTTCTACGACCGCGAGCACTTCTTTATTAACTTTATTCATGGCTGCCATTCCTCTCAGCGAAACTGGCTGTTCACACTAAAACTCAGGAACGATGCGTGCTTTTTCAATGGAGTCATAGGGGAAGGTTTGTTCATTGCCATCGACGATGAGAATGATATTTTCGCCTTCAACCCGCGCAATAACTCCCGTAAAACCCCGACGTGTTCCAATAGGACGATGTAGACGCAGGCTAACTTCTTTACCCACAAAACGCACGTAGTGCTCGAGTGCGAATAAGGGGCGATCCAAGCCGGGGGAAGAAACTTCAAGGGTGTAATCACTCTTAATCGGTTCTTCTACGTCTAAGATGCCACTGATTTGATGGCTAACCCGTCCACAATCATCCACAGTCACCCCTGTGGGACTGTCGATATACACGCGCAGCAGTGCGCCTCGTCTGCCAAATGAAAGGCGTTCTACACCGACCAATTCATAGCCCAGTGCGGTGACAGCAGGTTCAAATAATTGTTGTAACGTGGTGTCTAACAAAGTTAGTAAATCCTGTGCGATTGACGAATTAGATTAATGACAAATTTTAAAGATAAAAAAAGGGCACAATGCCCACTTGATTCATCCCAGTTGCCATCGACTCAGCATCGAAGGTTCGCCACAGTTATGGTAAGGTTTGCGCATTCCTGCGTCACAAACTCTCAGAAAAAAACCCCAATACGGGGCTTTAAGAATACCAAATTCTATGGCGCGAATAACTTATCTCTCTAGTTTAGAGTATCTGACAATAACTCGCAACTGCTTAAGCGGGTTAAACGCAGATAAATGTTAAAAATAAATTTATGCTTAGCAAAGGCTTAGCGAGATTTCTAATAAACTGAGGATTAATCACGGCTGCAGCTGAACTGGGTAAAAAATTATAGGGTTTTACTTCAAATTCTACTGACATTTTAAACATCAAAATTTGAAGTGGGGATACATGTTGCTTGAAACGAAGCGTTTAATTGATGGGCTATTATTATGCTTCGGACTTCTTAAAGAGTTTTAAGATAATTAATCGACTATAAGTATTATTTATAAACTTTTAATTTTCAATAGATTAAAAGTTTAGTTAAAGTAAATAATTGACCTAAGCGACGTCTAATTAAATATTCCATCCATATTTCTACTCACTCCGTTAACCTGTAATACATTATTTTTAAAGCTTAATTGTAAGTTTAGTTTTTCCGTTTTCGGCTCAAACAGTAACCATTGTTGAGTAATTAAAGTATTGACTTTATTCTGCGCGAGTTCATGCGGTTTCGGCAATTGATAATAAACAAAATATTGCTCAATCAATGCAATAAATAAAGTTTTATCTACTTGCAACCCCATTTCTGCAACCAAATCTTGTAACAGTAAATGGGGGTCGAATAACGCCTGCATATTCACTTTATTCATTTTGGCATGAGCAGTTAATTGCAATTCTTCTGCGCCATGATGCAGTTCTAAATGATTAATAAAAACTTCGGGCGCATTATCCAGTAAGGGAACACCGTATTGCATCAATGCCCCAATCAAACCCAGATTACGCTGCACCGCCGACAAAGTCCGTATATCCAATAAAGCCGCTTTTAAATTGCGTGCACTGTGAGCGTGCCAATGTTGTAACGTGATGCCGAGTTTAGCCGCCGTCAATTGTAAATTCCCAACATCTAACTGTGCACTGTATAACTGCCAATCACTGTTCAAAAATTGTTCTTGTACTTGGTTATGAATCACTGCCTCAAACTGCGATAACATACTGGGTAGCAAGCCATTTAACTGTATCGCGGATTTTGCAAGTTTCACCCGCGTCGTTCCTAAACCCAAGTCATGCAAACCGCTGGGCAATTCACTGTCAATCTGCAATTGTTGCAAGGTGATTTTTTGCTGAGCGTGCTGCCAAGTGAGGGCGGGCAATTCGAGCCGCGCTTTCATTGGGGAGAGGGTAGGCGTGGTTTCAATTTTGGCTTGGGCTTGCGTCCAACTGATTTGCTGGTTTAAATCCTGTGCACTGAACGGAAACAGGGTTAAAGTGCTGCTGTTTTCGCCTGTGACTTGCACTTGCGTATGTAAATCCGCCAAGGGGGAAAATTGCCCAATATTCGCACCTTGTAACGCGGCAAGGCTGACTTGGGTGTCAATGGTGCTGGTGTGCAAAGGCTGCCAACCGTGGGAAATATGGTGCTGTAATTTCACCTGATAATCGTCGGCGGCAAACAAACTATAAAAAAAACTCGCCTGCGCCTGAGAATTTAGCCAACCGCGTTCAAATTCATAGCTGGTTAATTTCCACTGATTTGAGGGCAATAAGGTTTGATGGAAATAGCCAAAATGCTTTTCCACTTCGACACCCGTCCAATACGGCACGCCCGCTGCAATGCTGGCAAGTATGATGAATAGCCCGATCCATTTTTTCATCTGTAGAAATCACTAAATTGATAGGTGTCAGTTTTAAATCGCAACTTTTTAAAAGTAGCTTTTGTAGGGTGTATAAGCGTAGCGTCATACACCTTAACCCGCTCAAAGCTAACTCTTATAGCCTGTGCTTGACGAATCGGATTGCACAGGTGCATAGCGGCTACGCCTTATGCACCCTACTTTAACAATGTTTAGGGGGAGGCGCAGTCAGAAGTCATCGTAATTTGTTTCGATAAACCCAACACCGCAAACAATCCCGCACTTAAACCATACCAGCCAAACTCCATAAAATTCACGCGCCCTTGTTGCCATGAATGCAATGCCACCGCGCCCACAATCGGCAAACTTTGCACGATTGCCATGCGTAAAAACAGCGTTGAAAGATTCGCATTTCTTGGCAACCAGCACAGCCACAGCGCACATAAGCCCGTCAACGTAGGAATCAGCACACTTGCCCACGGCAACAAATCATTAAAACGCGCAAGCTTATTATAAACATGTAGCGGCGAAAAGCCTTGCGGATCGTAGAGATAAAACGGCAAACTAACGGCTAAAAAACTAAATACTATCCAAAAACCTAAGCGTATTGCCTGATGTTTTCCCAGTTGTTGCCACAAACCAGTAAATAATAAAGGCAACAATAATAAAAAATGGGGACGTGATGCCAAGCCGATACCGAGTAAAATTGCGAAAATAATCTGTAAACGGGAGCTGCTGCACAATACGCCATAGCTGAAAATAATCACCCATAAACTATTCGCTAATAAATCGCCGCCGCTGATGATTTCATTCAAACACACAGGCGTGAATATTAAACAACTCAGCCACACCCACAAAGCTTTGCGCCAATCTTGCAAATAATCGCCGAGCAACATAAACCACGCGCCCAGCCAGAAAAAAGTTTGATACGCGCCATTGCCAAAACCCGCCACAAAAGGCAGCGCGAACAATAATTCACCGGGCAAAGGGCTGATAGGATTGCCATCTAAACCCAATTGATGCGGCAAACCTGCGACATAGGTTTTAGCGTAATAAGGATAATGCCCATTCAGCAATTCAGTAACGGCAATATTTAAAGCTTCATCGCGATCACTGCCACCGCCAAAGCTGCCCGCCGTTGCCAAGGGATACAACCACATAAACAGCAATAACAGGCCGCTCAAACTTAAAATGAAGCCGAGCAGCGCAGATTTAGTTTGAACACTTTGATAAAACAGGGCTTGTTTGCGGTGCAAATAAATAACCATGCCGAACACTGCCAACAAATAACCCACCATGCCGCCGATTGCCATTAATTCAGGAAAAGGCAGGCGTGGGAAAATAATCGGTATCACCACTTCAAATAAACGTTGCACAAAGCCTAAAGAAGGCAGGCTCAGCGCGAGTACCCACAATCCTAAAACTTGCATCAGGATAAAATTAGGCAGATTTGCGGGCAGCAATTGCGTGGGCGACTTCATGCACCAATGCGCCACCCCGATAAACTAATCCTGTGTAAACCTGAACCAAGCTTGCACCTGCGTCTAATTTAGCCAGCGCGTCCGCCCCGCTTAAAATACCGCCAACGGCAATAATCGGAATTTGATCTTGTAAATGCTGTTTCAATTGGCGCACCACTTCCGTAGAACGCGCAAATACTGGCGCACCGCTTAAACCGCCCGTTTCAGTGGCATGGGCTAAATTCGCCACGGCATCGCGGCTGATGGTGGTGTTGGTGGCAATTACGCCATCTAAACCATGTTTTAATAATTGCTGGGCAATATTTTCAATTTCTAATTCGCTCAAATCAGGCGCAATTTTCACCGCCAAAGGCACATATTTATTATGTACTTTTTGCAAATTGCCTTGTAATTCCTTCAAACCACAGAGCAATTGATCCAGCGCGTCGCCTTGTTGCAATTGGCGCAAATTTGGGGTGTTGGGCGAGGAAATATTGACCGCAATATAATCAGCATAAGGATAAACTTTGTGCAAATTAAACGCATAATCGCTGAGCGCGTTTTCAACAGGCGTGTCGAAATTTTTGCCGATATTAATCCCTAAAATCCCTTTAAATTGCCGTCTGCGAATATTGCTGAGTAATTTATCCACACCTTCATTATTGAAACCTAAACGATTAATCACCGCTGAAGCTTCAGGCAAGCGAAACATGCGCGGTTTAGGATTGCCGGGTTGAGGGCGCGGCGTAGTTGTACCCACTTCAATAAAACCAAAGCCAAAATTTGCCAGCGCGTCGACATATGCACCATTTTTATCTAAACCTGCGGCAAGCCCGACGCGATTGGGGAAGTTTAAACCCATCACGGTGCAGGGATCGGAAATCGGGGCTTTAAATAATAATTTGTTTAAACCTAAACTTTGTCCAAGATTTAAAGCTTTTAATGAGACATCGTGCGCAGTTTCAGCGGGAAGATTGAATAATAATGGGCGAATTACAGAAGAATAGAGCATAGTTTTTTATATCTATGGTGGCGAATATGAAAATATCTGAATTTATAGATAAATCAAGGACTGGCAGTCCTAAATCGTGATCGACTCAAGACCTGCTAGGTTTTTAAAACCTAGCAGGTCTGATTTAAATTTAAGCTGTGATTTCTAAATCTGTTCCCACTGCCGCACTAAACTAACTACGCCTTGTTCCAAGCCATCTTGGCGCACTTTCAAAGAAGCGACGGTGGTCGCCTTATCATATAAATGAATCGCTTCTTCACAAAGCAAATATACGTCAATCCAATATTCGCCTTTCAACAAAGGCAATTTGGGGAAAGAAACCCGAACTTTGGCTTCACCTGCGGCGTTGTGGGTAATTTTTAAACCATCATGCTGCGTGCCCGCGCTGGTAATCACCCGCCCATCAGAACCGACAATTAATAAACCCACGGTCGGCGTGGCAAGTTTCGGGTCATACACAAAACCCACGGTTAAACACAATTCGCTGCGCTTGCTATAGGCTTCCAATTCTTTGCCGATAATCCCGTCCACACTGACACTGACGCTGGTAATATGCGCACTGCCCTCGCCCGCCAATAATTTACGCTCGGGTTCGTTGGGGTCAATAGCTTGGGTGCGGGATTGGCTGGCGGCAATTGCATCGGTGTATGCGCTAATCACTTGGCTGGGCGAACCATCGGCTTTCACCGCGCCATTTTCTAACCAAATTACGCGGTCACAAATTGCCTCGACCTGATACAGTGCGTGCGAGCAGAATAAAATAGTTTTACCTGCTTTTTTAAACTGCATAATGCGGTTAAACGATTTCCGCGCAAACGCGCCATCGCCTACTGATAAGGCTTCATCGACGATTAAAATATCAGGCTCGACACAAGTCGCCACCGCAAACGCCAAGCGCACAAACATCCCTGAAGAATAGGTTTTCACAGGGTTGTCGATGAAATCATCAATCCCCGCAAATTCCATAATTTTCGGATAAATTTCATCCATTTGGGCGCGGCTCAAACCCAGCATCGTGCCGTTTAAAAACACATTTTCGCGCCCCGTCATTTCGGGGTGAAAACCGCCACCGAGTTCCAACAGCGCGGAAATTCGTCCGTTAATTTCACAACTGCCGCCTGCATCACTTTGCAAAGTGCCTGCGATCAATTTCAACAGCGTGCTTTTACCCGCGCCATTGTTGCCGACAATGCCCACCACTTGCCCCGGTTCAATTTCCATCGAAATTGGGTGCAAGGCGACAAAGGCTTGATGATGGGCGCGGTGGGTGAGAATTTCTAACAGGCGATCCACTCCGTGGGCATAATGTGTGTAAGTCTTGCTGATATTATTAAGGCGAATGGCAGTCATGGAGTTTTTTATCAATCTTTACGCAGGTTTAATAGGTTGTTTGGGAGCAGGTTTAACGGCTGGATTTACTGTGGGATTTACTTTTGGGGCAACTTTGGTGACCAGCGGCGGTGGATTATTCGGGGGCGTAGCGGGTGCAGCAACTTCGCCCACAGCCGC
>JBDLSS010000452.1:0-8991 GCA_039799345.1 Pseudomonadota bacterium | reverse complement strand
GTAATTGAAGTCTATGCACAAATGGGCATGACGGTGAGCCGTGAACAAGCGGGGCTGATTTTGGCAAGTATTCGCCATTTGGTGACGAATACCAAAAAATTGCCCACCGCACATGAATTAGAAAACTTATATCGCACTTTGCAATCCCCCGTTTATAACATGACGCACTAATGGAGCATCCGCGATGGATATGGTGACTGATACTGTGACTTGCTACCAAAAAACTGAATCTTTATCGTTTTTTAAACAATGGCGTGAAGATGTTGCCTGTGTTTTCGACCGTGATCCTGCGGCACGCACCACTTTTGAAGTGCTCACTACTTATCCCGGCGTGCACGCGATTATGTTGCACCGTATTTCTCATCAATTGTGGAAATATGGGTTGCGCTATTTGCCACGTTTTCTGGCATTTGTGTCACGGGTCTTCACCAATATCGATATTCACCCCGGTGCCACCATCGGGCGGCGGTTTTTCATCGACCACGGCATTGGTGTGGTGATTGGGGAAACCGCCGTGATTGGTAACGACGTAACTTTGTATCATGGCGTGACTTTGGGCGGAACTTCGTGGAATAAAGGTCGCCGTCATCCCACCTTAGGCAATGGCGTATTAGTTGGCGCAGGCGCGAAAATTTTGGGTCCCATCACTTTGGGCGACAATGTGCGCGTCGGTGCAAATTCCGTGGTGGTGAAAGACGTGCCCCCGAATTGCAGTGTGGTTGGTATTCCCGGCAAAGTGGTTAAAAATAGACAAAATGACGAAGTTTCTCCGCACGGCGTTGATTTAGAACACCATTTAATTCCTGACCCCGTAGGGCGTGCGATGGCGTGCATGTTAGAACGTATCGCGATGTTAGAACGCCAATTAGTGAATGTGCGTCCTGATCCTGCGGAAATTCCGCTGATGGTCTACAAAGCACCTGAAAAACCGCACGATCCTTGCCCTGCTTGTGAAGCCTTAGATGTGTGTGTTTGTGAAGAAATTGACCAAAAAGCCCCTGTGGTGAAAAAAGTCGGCAAAACTCATAAAAAAGCTTGTGGGGTTTAATATGGATTTACTGGATTTTGATGCCAAAGAATTGTATTTCGATGAAGCTTGCCCTGCAAAAGTTTCAGAATTATTAGCGCAAGCCGCTAAACTGTATAGTGAGGGCGAAGCTGAATTTCCCTTATTACAAGCATACTTACTCGCGCCAGAAGATTTGAATGTCTTAGTCGGTTTGTATCGTTTTTTCTATTATCAGCACCGTTATAGTGAATCCTTGCTGATTGCCGACCGTGCGTTAACGGTGACGGGAAAACGTTTAAATTTACCCAGCACTGCATGGGAAGATTTGACCCCCGAAATTATTGCCAAGGTCTCCGATTTGCCTTTATTGCGTTTTTATTTGCTGGCGTTGAAAGGCGCGGCGTATTTAAATTTACGTCTGGATAAGCTCGCTCAAGGTAGAGCAATGTTAGAAAAATTAATTCGGCTTGACTCTGAAGACCGTTTAGGCGCATCTGCCTTACTTCAGGTGGTGAACGAAGTCGAAGCCCTCCCTATTCTCAACTGATAATTTCCTGAGGAATTGAAAATGAGCGATTTTGAAGATGATTTAGAAGACTTGGTTTCTGCGGAAGATTTCTTGGAATATTTCCAAGTGCCTTATGAAGCTTCTGTGGTACACGTCAACCGTTTGCATATTCTGCAACGTTTTCACGACTATATTGCCAAAACCAGCGACATGCCGACTGAAGAAGCCGCAAAACGTGAACGTTACACCGCTTTATTAACCCAAGCTTATCAAGATTTCGTCACCTCTGACGCCTTGACTGAGAAAGTGTTCAAAGTGTTTCACATGCACGATCCACAATCAACCTTCGTTCCTTTGGACGAAGTATTTCGCTAAACCCTTAATCCCGCACACGAAAAATAAAAAGGTGAACCAACATGCGCCCTCGTTTTGAATATGGTGAAGAAGTCCGTGTGATTCGCAATGTCCGTAACGATGGTACGTTTCCTGGGACAGAAATCGGTGATTTATTGATTAAGCGCGGCAGTATCGGTTATGTGCAAAACATCGGCACGTTTTTGCAAGACCAACTGATTTATGCCGTGCATTTTCTCGAAAACAATTTAGTGGTGGGCTGTCGCGAAGAAGAATTGCTGCCCAGCGATGCGATGTGGGTACAAACCCGCTTCGATTTCCGAGAAAAAGTCAGCGCGAAAATTCCTTTGGGCATGGCGGGTAATGTGCTTGTGCCACAAGGCGAAATCGGTCAGGTGATGAAAGTATTCCGTGATGATCCACAAAATATCGCCTATCACATTTACTTTGCAGTCTGTGACAAAACCTTGCAAGTGCCTGAAGGCGCGTTAGATGATGCGCCCGCCGAAGTGATTGCCGCAGAATTGTTAGCAGAAAGCGAGGAGCCTGCTGAATGAACGCCACGCTAAATCCTGTGATGAGTCCTGAATTGGCATATTTAACCCTGCGCACTGCCCTCGGTCAATATCAAAAGTCGCCTGCTGATTTGGCTGAAAATCAATTGGCAGAAGTGACCAAGCAAGCACATCGTCAATTTCAACTGGAAAGCCGTATTCTCTCCGCCCCAGAAGCTTGTGGGATTGTGATTGCGTCAACCCAGTTGGATGCTGCGCTGGCAGAAGTCCGCGAACGCTATGAAGATCAGGACAGTTTTGTACAGGATTTAGCCAAGAATGGCATGAGTGTTGAAGGTTTTGAACAAGCCCTGCGTCGTGAATTACATGTCGATGCAGTGCTTGAACGGGTTGGGGCGCGGTCTGCGACGATTAATGATTTGGAAGTGCGAATTTATTACCACATGCACCCCGAAAAATTTCAGCAGCCCGAAACCCGCACCGTGCGCCATATTTTAATTACTCTAAATCCCGAGTTTCCTGAAAATACGAAGGAAGCTGCACAACAACGTTTAAAATTAATTGCCAAACGTTTAGACAACAAGCCCAAACGTTTTGCCGAGCAAGCGGGCAAGCATTCGGAATGCCCCAGTGCTTTGCAAGGCGGCTTATTGGGACGTGTGCCCAAGGGCACTTTATACCCCGAATTAGATGCGGTGTTATTTACACTGGCAGAAAATCAAATCAGTGAAGTGATTGAATCACCGATAGGTTTTCATATTTTATGGTGTGAAAGCATTCACGCCGCAGGCTTGATGTCTTATAAAGACGCACAGCCTAAAATTTTGGAACTCTTGCAGAAACGCCGTCGCCGCATCTGTCAAAAGAGTTGGATTTCTCAACTACCCGCTCAGAGTGACCTATGATGCACATTCACGCCGCGCGTTGTTCTTTTTGTGGAACTCAACAGTCGCCCACCACTCCGCTGATTGCGGGGGCTGAGGGGCATATTTGTGAAGCCTGTGTTCGTTTAGCGAATCAAGTCGTGACCAGTTGGGGGCGCAAACGCACGCTTTCTGACTTACACACGCCTTTGCCCACGCCAGCGGGAATTAAAGCCCGTTTGGATGATTATGTGATTGGGCAAGACTTGGCTAAAGAAATTTTAGCAGTGGCGGTGTATAACCATTACAAACGTCTCACCCATGAAAGCAATAATGCAGGGATTGGCAACGAGACTGAAAGCGTTGAAATTGGTAAATCGAATGTATTGATGCTCGGGCCTTCGGGCACGGGTAAAACCTTACTTGCGAGCACGCTTGCGAAAATTGTCGGCGTACCCTTTGCAGTTGCCGATGCCACCACTTTGACTCAAGCAGGTTATGTGGGCGATGATGTCGAAAGTATTTTAGTGCGCTTGGTCGATGTCGCCGAGGGCAATATTGCGCGTGCTGAGTGGGGCATTGTTTATATTGATGAAATTGACAAGATTGCCCGCGCTTCGGAAAGTGCTACCGTGGTTCGTGATGTCTCAGGCGAAGGTGTGCAACAAGCTTTATTGAAATTGGTGGAAGGCACACAGGTTAAATTGCCACAAAAAGGGCGTAAGCGCAGTGGCGGCGGTGAAGGCGGCGAAGAATTAACCCTAGACACCCGCAATATTCTGTTTATTGCAGGCGGCGCGTTTTCAGGGCTGGAAGAATATGTTTCACGGCGTGTCACTCCAAGACAAGGCGTGGGTTTTCATGCAGATATGTTGGATAGCAGTAAAAAATTATCTGCTTCTGAATTATTGGCAGAAACCCAACCTGCAGATTTACGCCGTTTTGGTTTAATTCCTGAATTTATTGGGCGTTTCCCCGTGATTGCAATGTTGGAAGAACTCAATGAAGAAGCTTTGGTACGCATTCTCACTGAGCCACGCAATGCTTTAGTGCGTCAGTACAAGAAATTATTTACTTACGAAAACGTTGAATTAGAATTCACCCCCGAAGCCCTCAAAGCCATTGCCCATAAAGCCTTGGCGCGGGGCACAGGTGCACGGGGCTTGCGTAGTATTCAAGAGCAGATTTTGCGCCGTTGCATGTTTGAAATTCCTTCTCGGAAAACCGTGGTGCGTTGCATTGTTGATGAGGCTGCCGTGAATGGTAAAGGGGAAATTCAAGTAATTGATGGCGACCAACCCGCTGAAACTAAAGATAACTTGCAATCTGCAAACGGTGAATAAATTGTAATTCAAGTTTGCGTAGACTTAAAAAAGACCTGACAGATTTTTAAAGTTTGTCAGGGTTTTTTTAAGTGCTTTAATTCTAAAAATCCTAATTCTAATAATAAACAGATGAACATCCTGATTTATTATTGCCGAAACACTTAAGTTTTTTTATCCCTAACTCAGGTTAAATTAAGACGTGGCATTTGATCCGCTTTAGAGGATATAATAGTCACGTTTCAAACCTAAGTCCTTCAAGAAATTCTCCAGTACTTTCCTGTAAATTAAACAGGTTTTAAAGTTTTGCCATCCTCAAAAATTTAGCGTACAATTAAAAGTTTATACTTGTCTATACTAAATGAGGAGGCTGCACTTTGCCTAATATTCGTGTTAAAGAAAATGAACCCTTTGAAGTCGCCATTCGCCGCTTCAAACGCTCCTGCGAAAAAGCAGGTATCTTAGCTGAAATCCATCGCCGTGAATTCTACGAAAAGCCCACCTCCGTGCGTAAACGTAAAGCCGCTGCTGCCGTCAAACGCCATCTCAAAAAGCTTAAAGTCCGTCGCGAACGTCTGTATTAATCCCAAGCTCGCCTGCTGCCTTTATTTATTGCGCTGATTCCCGCCTTTGCTGGCGGGTAGGATGGATTTTGATGTCTGATGCTTTAAAACTCCGTATTTTAGACGAGATGAAAGCCGCGATGCGGTCACAAGATAAACGCCGTTTAGGGGTTATTCGTCTGATCACTGCGGCGATTAAACAAATCGAAGTTGACGAACGCATTGCGGTGGATGATGCACGTTTATTGCTCATTTTAGATAAGATGATCAAGCAACGTCGCGATTCTATTGCCCAATATACGCAAGCTAATCGCCTAGATTTGGCAGATCAAGAATCCTATGAAGTGGGTGTTATTCAAGAATATCTGCCTACCCCTTTTACTGACGAAGAACTTGCAGAAATCATCACGGCTGTGTTGACGGAAACGGGTGCAACTTCAGTGAAAGATTTAGGCAAAGTAATGGCTGTACTCAAGCCCCGTGTGCAAGGGCGTGCAGACATGACTGTGGTCAGTGCGCGAGTCAAGCAAAGTCTGAATTAGACGATACCCACCACGATGGCGGGACGTGTTGCACGTAATTTTATCGAGAGTTTACTGTCGCGTGCGGACATTGTAGAACTCATTGATAGCTACTTAAAATTGCGTAAAGCGGGACGCAATTATGTGGCGTGTTGTCCTTTTCATCAAGAAAAGACACCCTCATTCAGCGTCAGTGCTGAAAAGCAGTTTTATCATTGCTTTGGGTGTGGCGCAAGCGGTAACGCACTGAGCTTTTTGATGAGTTATGCGCATTTAGATTTTGTGGAAGCTGTCGAAGAGTTAGCTTCACGGGTTGGGGTGAGTGTCGAATATGAAGAAGGCACTGCCCCCCAAACGCACACCGATTTTTCTCAACGACAATCACTTTATATCCTCATGGCAGACGCGGCGCATTATTACCAACAGCAATTACGCCAACCGCTTGCCAGCGAGGCAGTTACCTATCTCAAGCAACGCGGCTTAACGGGCAAAATCGCCCAGACTTTCGGCATCGGTTATGCCCCCTCAGGTTGGGATAACTTGCATAAAGCCTTAGTCAGCACTCCCCAGCAACAAAACGAATTATCTACCCTCGGTTTATTGGTCAGCAATGAACGCGGGCAGGTTTACGACCGTTTTCGCAACCGTGTCATGTTTCCGATTCATGATCAACGCGGGCGCGTGATTGGTTTCGGCGGGCGCGTTTTGGATAACAGTGAACCGAAATATTTAAATTCCCCTGAAACCCCCTTGTTTCAAAAAGGCAAAGAACTTTATGGCTGGTATTGGGTGCGCAAACTCAATACGGAACAAGTGATTGTGGTTGAAGGTTATATGGACGTGATTGCACTGGCGCAACACGAAATTCCCAACGTGGTTGCCACTTTGGGCACAGCCACCACCGCCGATCATTTAAGCCGTTTATTTCGTTCGCTGAGTGAAATTGTGTTCTGTTTCGACGGTGACAATGCAGGACAAAAAGCTGCGTGGCGCGCATTAGAGCTGGCATTGCCGTTTATGGAAGCGGGGCGACAAGTCAAATTCATGTTTTTACCGAGCGAAGACGATCCCGACAGTTTAGTGCGTCGCGAAGGGAAAACGGGATTTTTACAACGTCTTGCGCAAGCTCCTTCCTTGCCCGAATTTTTCTTCAATCAACTGATGCCACAAGTGGATTTGAAAAATATTGAAGGCAAAGCTCGCTTGATCGAATTGGCAAAACCCCTATTAAGCAAGTTGCCCTCGGGCGCGTATCGGGATTTGATGTTACGGGAATTAAGTCGTTTAAGTCATGTGGATTTGAAAAAATTGACTACACTTATAAAAAGTCAGGAAGTAACTGTTAATCCCATTTTGATCACCCCGATTAATCATGCAAATCCTTCATTAGTAGGGAGCGTTATTCAGTGTTTATTACGTAAACCTGATTTAGTTAATTACATCTCAGCAATAGATATTTTGCAAAACATCAATTCAGCAGAGTTGCCCTTACTGCTGGAATTGGTGCGGCTTTTAAAAAATCACCCCGAATTAAATACTTTAGGGGCAATTTATGAGCATTGGCGCGGCAGTCCGTATGCTGGCTTATTAAAACATTACGCCTTAAAAGCGGCGTTGCCCTTGAATAGTGAGGACAGTCACCTCATTGCAGAGTTCCAAGACGCACTTAAGCGATTATCTCAGCAGGCAATCGAAGCCCGCATCGAAGTGCTGTTACATCAACGTGATCTCACGCTGTCAGAGAAAGAGGAATTGAAATCTTTGTTGCAGCAGAAGGTTTAAGAGTCTGAATCAGGATTTACAGGATTAAAGGATTTTCAGAATTAACACATCAGAGCTTAATCCTGTTCAATTCGGGTAATCCTCTAAATCCTGATTCAGACAGTTTTAAGGCGTTCACAGGAAAAATCGAACCGCTTATGCCTTTCTCATCTATGCAACAGAGAAAAAGAATGATCTGAAAACTATACTTGTGGTTTTCTTAAACTATACTTTCAAAGTTTGTTGTAAATACGCAACCCTTTTAGCACAGGTACATTCATAATGATAATGAACCAAGAGCATCAGAAATCTCAACTCAAGCTATTGATTGCCAAAGGCAAAGAGCAAGGTTTCTTGACCTATCATGAAGTCAACGATCACTTGCCCGATGATATTGTTGATCCTGAACAAATCGAAAGTATTGTGGGAATGATCAATGACATGGGAATTGCGGTGCATGAATTTGCACCCGATACCGATGCGTTACTCATGTCTGATGTTGCCGTGCCTGATACCGATGAAGATGCGGCTGAAGAAGCAGCAGCGGCTTTGGTCAATGCTGACAGTGAATTTGGACGCACCACCGATCCTGTGCGCATGTATATGCGTGAAATGGGCACGGTTGATTTATTGACCCGTGAAGGCGAAATTAAAATTGCCAAACGTATTGAAGAAGGCTTATCTCAAGCTTTGTCCGCGTTGGCAATGCACCCCGATGTGATTGAAGCATTCTTAGCGCAATATGACATGGTGCAAACTGAAGAGCTGAAACTTTCGGATATTATTTCAGGCTTTACCGATTCTGAAGACGATGAAGTTCCTCATGAATTGTTGAATCAAGCCGAAGAACTTGATGATGAAATGTTGTTATTATCTTCTGGTGGCGAAGAAGATGAAGAAGGTGGTTTGCTTGAAGAAGCCAATGTCGATTTAGAAGAAGCCAGCAAACGTTTTGGACATTTGCGCGAGTTGTATCAACAACTTAACCATGCCCAAACCACCGCAGGTTCAGACTCACCCGCCTACGATCTCGCCCGTAAAGAACTCGCAGAATGTTTCTTACAATTTAAATTAGTGCCACGTCTCATTGATGAACTCACGGGCAATTTGGCGCAAGCCGTCGCCTCGATTCGTGAACAGGAAAATTTAATTCGTGATTTGTGCGTGTTGAAAGTCGGCATGAATAAAAAAGAATTTCTCGCCTCTTTCAAAAATAACATGACTAATCCCGTGTGGCTGGAAAATTTAATCAAGAGTGGCAAACCTTTTGTCGAATCCTTGAAAAAATATAGCCCCGAAATTCACCAAGCCCAACAATGTTTGATAGAAATGGAAAAGCAAAGCCGTCTGTGCATTGCTGAAATCAAAGAAATTAATCGCCGCATGTCGATTGGGGAAGCCAAAGCCCGTCGTGCGAAAAAGGAAATGATTGAAGCCAACTTACGCTTGGTGATTTCTATCGCGAAAAAATACACCAACCGAGGTTTGCAATTTCTCGATTTAATTCAAGAGGGTAATATTGGTTTGATGAAAGCGGTGGATAAGTTTGAATACCGCCGTGGTTACAAATTTTCG
>JBDLSS010000451.1:0-4947 GCA_039799345.1 Pseudomonadota bacterium | reverse complement strand
AGTCGGGGTGGATGTGCCCAATGCCAGTTTAATGGTGATTGAAAATGCGGAACGTTTGGGCTTGGCACAATTACACCAATTGCGCGGGCGAGTAGGGCGTGGCGCGGTGAATAGCTTTTGTGTGTTGTTGTATCAATTTCCGCTTTCAGAAACTGCAAAATCGCGGCTCGCCACGATGCGCGAAACTTGCGATGGTTTTTTAATTGCACAACGCGATTTAGAATTGCGCGGCCCAGGTGAAATGCTCGGCACGCGACAAACGGGCGTATTTACTCTGAAAGTTGCAGATTTACAGCGCGATCAAGCCTTGCTACATGAAGTGCAACAAGTGGCTGAACATTTATTAATTAATTACCCTGAAAATTGTGAAATTTTAATCCAACGTTGGTTAAAACGTGGTTTAGATTATGGCGAAGTGTAGCGTTTGTACTTAATTTTCTAAATAAGGATTTTCAGAATTAAAAAAAGCTTAACTATTTATTGTATTAGGGGTTAATCCTGCTTAATTCGGATAATCCTGAAAATCCTGATTCAGACAACTGCGTCATTTTTAAAAACCTGAAAGCCCCGATTTAAGAACTAAATTGGGGTGATAAATTTGTATTTTGTAAGGGTAAAGCATAATACTAAAGATTAAGCTTTTGGATAAATAAGGATTTTTGCAATTATTTTGTAAAAATGACTTGGCAAAACCCTTGTGATTGATTTAGACTTGAGTCAATGCTGCATAGCGCAATAAATATTTTTATTGCAGTGAGCCGGATGACAGGATGTCTTGATTCATGCAGCGTTTTCCACTGACCGTAAACGCGCTTATAATAACTCGCCACTGAGTTTTTAGTGAAAGAAATCCCCTGCTTAAATAAAATTGCCCGTTGCTAAATTAGCTTAATAACAACGGGAAATCCCATTCAACATTATTTATAACCCATCATTATGAGAGGGAAGATATGGCACGCTTAACTGTAGAAGATTGTCTGAAATATGTGGATAATCGTTTTAACTTAGTGCTGTTGGCAAGCAAACGCGCACGCCAACTTTCCATGGGTGCAACCGCATTCGTTCCCCCAGAAAAAGATAAAGTCACCGTGTTAGCCTTGCGCGAAATTTCCGAAGGGAAAATTAACCGTGACAATATCGACAAACTTGACAAAGCCCAT
The DNA here is from genome assembly GCA_039799345.1 of Pseudomonadota bacterium. Taxonomy (GTDB): domain Bacteria; phylum Pseudomonadota; class Gammaproteobacteria; order Beggiatoales; family Beggiatoaceae; genus JAQTYU01. The sequence continues at coordinate 3,787 of JBDLSS010000451.1, read as the reverse complement.
CATCACGATGGATCACGCAATAGTTAGTAGTGAGTTTCCATGTCCGATGACAGTGTGATAGGGCCGCCTCGGCGACGTATTCTTTCCAGCGACTTGTGTAATGTTTTAGAGTCTTATCTAGAACCGCCACAGGTCGGCGCGGTTTATCGTGCGTATTTATTCAGCGCGGAAGCCCACGAACATCAAAAGCGTCTTTCTGGCGAGTTCTATATCTTTCATCCAATTGCAGTCGCGCATATCCTTGCAGAAATGCGTATGGACCCGCAGACTGTGATGGCGGCTTTGCTGCATGATGTGATTGAAGACACCCCGATTACGAAAGAACAACTCGGAGCACAATTTAGCGAAGAAGTCGCTGAATTGGTTGATGGGGTTAGTAAATTAACACGAATGCCAATGGAATCGCGCGAGCAGGCACAAGCGGCAAGTTTCCGTAAAATGCTGATGGCAATGAACCGTGATATTCGTGTCATCATTATTAAATTGGCAGATCGGCTGCATAATCTGCAAACCATTGGGGTGATGAAACCCGAATCCCAACGCCGTATTGCACGGGAAACCCTCGAAATTTACGCACCTTTGGCGCGTCGTTTGGGCATGAACGGCATTCGCGTGCGTTTAGAAGAACTTAGTTTTGCGACCTTGTATCCGCATCGTTATCGGACTTTAACCAAACATTTACGCCTATTACGTGAACAACGTCAGAATTTATTACAAGGTTTACACGCCACGATTGAAAAACGTTTTCAAGAACGTCAAATGCCCCAAACGGAAGTGGTGTTACGCGAACGAACTTGCTATGGGGTTTATAGCAAGATGTTGGAAAAAAAAAAACCGCAATCCCCCAACCGCCGTCATTCCTTTCAAGAAGTTACCGCGCTATATGCCTTCCGCGTTATTGTGGATACCCTAGATGAATGTTATAAAAGCCTTGGCATTGTGCATGGCTTATATGTCCCCAGTTTCAAGCACTTCCGTGATTATATCGCCGTTCCCAAGAAAAACGGCTACCAATCTTTACATACGCAATTAATGGGCTACCACGATTATCCCATTGAAGTGCAAATTCGCACCCGCGCAATGGATGAATTTGCGGAAAAAGGTATCGCCGCTCATTGGTTATATAAACTCGAACCCGAAGTCAACTTACAGCATGAAAACTCCACCAATTATGCAGCACGCCAACGTGCCAGTGCGTGGTTACGGGATTTAATCGAAGTCCAAAAAAATGCTTCTGATTCTTTAGAATTCTTAGAAGATGTGAAACGCGATTTATTTCCTGATGAGGTTTATGTATTCACCCCCAAAGGAAAAATTTTACATTTACCTAATGGGGCAACTGCAATTGATTTTGCCTATGCGGTGCACAGCGATGTCGGTAATCACAGCATCGCAGTGAAAATTGATCGTGATTACACCGCACTGTCTGCACCATTGGTGAGTGGACAAACTGTAGAAATTACTACAGCGGCATGGTCTCATCCCAGCGCAAATTGGTTAGATTTTGCCGTTACACCACGCGCCCGTAATCATATTCGCCATTATTTGAAAACGATGAGGCAAGAACAGGCCTTAGATTTAGGCAAGCGTATTTTAGACAAAGAATTAAGTTTGCATCATATCGTGCTTGAAAAAGTCACAGCGGAACAAAAGCAAACTCTGCTCCAAACTTTACAGCTTGAAAATTTTGATAAATTATTTAGCGATATTGGTTTAGGTTATCGTATGGCATTGATTGTTGTGCGCCAACTTGAAGCTATTTTGAATAATAGCCCGCCCCCGAGCATAAAAGAACCTGCTCCCCTGTTGATTCGTGGTACAGAAGGCTCATTAGTAAGTTATGCAGGCTGTTGTAGCCCAATTCCAGGCGATAAAATTTTGGGATTTGTCACCGATGGTAATGGTATTGAAATCCATACCTTGCATTGTAAACATTGCGCTAAGATTAACTCACCCGAAAAAATTATGCCTGTGGCTTGGGAAAACGAAACCGAAGGCAATTTTTTAATTGATATTCGAATTGATGTGCGCGATGGTCTGGGCGTGTTAGCGCGGGTCGCTGCTGTCTTATCTGATATGCAGGCAAAAATTTCAGCGGTGCATGGTCACGGTGCAGAAATGCAGGGGGCAGGCAGTTTGAAATTTCAAATCGCCGTGCGTAATCGTTTGCATTTAGCAAATATCATGCGCCATTTACGCCGTTTGCCTGAAGTGATTCGCATCCAACGGGGCAACCATATACAACAGCCTGAAATGTTGGTTGTTGAATAGTTTTTTAATGAAAACGCCCTCTGATCCCCCCTAAATATGCCTTGATTTTTCCAGACTTATCTCGTCATATGGGGGGGTTAAATCTGAATTGCGCCCCAATTCCCTAAAGGGATTTAAACATCAAACATTTCTACCTTTAAGCGTTACGCAGTTAAATCAGTAACTATTTGATTTTGATAGAAACATGATCGTGTGGCATACAATGCTAACTCATTATAAATAAAAGACTTAGTGTTTCAACTGCGTAACTCCTAACAGTTAAATTTATCAATTTTACTGCCTATACAATCCTGAGATTTTCAGGGACAATCGCTAGCCGTTTTCACCACAATAATTCTCATTCATGAAGGAGCTTATGGAATGCGTAAAATTTTTACTTTGGCAGCCAGCGCATTGTTGGTTTTAAGTCAGTCCAGCTTTGCAGCAAGCAATAACTACAAACCTGAATACAAACTGTCCACTGTACTCAGCAATGCATTTCCGTGGGGCAAGGCGGGCGAGCGTTGGGCAGAACTGGTTCGGGAACGCACCCAAGGACGAATTAATATCAAAATGTATCCCGGCGTAAGTCTGGTGGGCGGCGATCAAACCAAAGAATTTTCCGCAATCCGTCAAGGCGTGATTGATTTAGCTATCGGTTCAAGTATTAACTGGTCGCCCCAAGTAAAGCAATTAAACCTGTTTTCCTTACCGTTTTTTATTCCCGATCACAAAGCCTTAGATACTTTACTCACAGGCGAAGTCGGCATGCAATTGTTTGGGGTATTGGAAAAAAATGGGGTTGTGCCCTTGGCTTGGGGTGAAAATGGTTTCCGTGAACTCAGCAATGCCAAACTCGCTATTAAATCACCTGACGATTTGAAAGGCTTGAAAATCCGTATTGTCGGCTCGCCGATTTTCATCGACTATTTCACCGCCCTCGGTGCAAATCCTACCCAAATGAGTTGGGCTGATACGCAATCTGCTTTAGCAACCCATGCCGTCGATGGGCAAGAAAATCCCTTGTCAATTTTTTCAGCCGCGAAGCTGCATTCTTTGGAACAAAAACATTTAACTTTATGGGATTACATGGTTGACCCCTTAATTTTCGTGGTGAATAAAGATGTATGGACGAGCTGGTCACCCTCCGATCAAGACGCAGTGAAAGCTGCCGCCCGCCAAGCTGCCGCTGAAAATCGCACCGCTGCCCGTAAAGGTATCACCGCTGAAGACAACGAATTACTAAAAGCCATCCACGCAAATGGGGTGACGATTACCACGCTTAACCCTGAACAACGCAAAGCTTTCAAAGAAGTTGCCCGTCCTGTGGTGGAGAAATGGTCACAACAAATTGGTAGCGATTTGGTGAAAAAAGCTGAAAGCGTCATCACTGGGAAGAAACCTTAAGTTTTAAAAATCTAACTGAAGCCCCCAACCCCCTAAAGGGGGAGGGCTGAATCATTAACGTTATTTAATTTATAGAACATTAGGTTAAGCTACTTTCTGCTGTTTCTTTTTGAGGCTATTAGAAAAAACT
>JBDLSS010000450.1:0-5689 GCA_039799345.1 Pseudomonadota bacterium | reverse complement strand
TTTGCAATAATTTATAGAGCGCGTAGGCAGAATCTTTGCCACTGCTCCAATTCATCAGGATTTTAGACATGAAGATATTTTACTAAGGGGAAGGGGAAGAAATGCGCCGTAATTGCCGTTGTTTCCAAGCCCGTCGCACATGAATTCGCCACAACATGTGCACGCCAATGTAGCCGATAATTCCACTCAGAATACTCAACACAAACGAGCCCACTACAAAAGGCAACCATGCTTGACTAAGGGTATTTATGACCCATTCGGAGGACAGGCTAAATTCCATTGCCTGCACGTTTTCACCCAATACCCACGCACCCAACTGATAAGCCACGTAAATGATGGGCGGCATGGTAAATGGATTAGAAATCCACACTAAACTCACAGCAAGGGGTAAATTAACGCGGAACAAGATTGAAAGGGCGGCGGCGGGAAACATTTGCAAAGGCATGGGTAAAAAGGCGGCAAACAAACCGATTCCCATTCCACCAGCTAAACTGTGGCGGTTAAAATGCCAAAGTCTTGGATCGTGCAGTAACCGACCGAAAAATTGTAATTTTGGATGGTCTTTGAGAGCGGCGAACTGCGGCATATACCGCTTAAAAAAATATTTTGCCATAAGACCTTGATCAAACAGACTTACAAAAACCTAAAGGCTACAGATTATCCAAATCGATAATCAAACCTTCGCGGGCAATGTGACATTCCATTTCTGACTTGCGGTCGTGCACGATTTTTACTGAGGCACGGTGCAATTCTTCAATGGCATTATCATTGTAATTGGGGTCAACATGGAATAAATATAAATTTTTTACATTGGCATCCATCGAAAATTCCACGGTATCAATGTAACAAGAATGTCCCCAGCCACGCTTTTTAGCATAATCTTGAGGAGTATATTGGGCATCATGAATAAAGACGTGGGCATCACGAATGACATCTAAAGCTTTAACACGCTCTTCAAGTTGCATCGCATAAATCATTTGCCATTCTTCTTGATCGAGTTCTTCTTTACGCTCGTCAATAGTTTTATCAATGAAAGATAATTCATTATCTGAGACATATACAATCACTTTACCATGTACTTCAATACGATAACCGAAGGTGCTACCAGGATGATGCACATTAAAACATTCGATTTTGAAAGGACCGTATTCAAACTTATTTTCGTGTGCCATCAAATAATTAATATCTGCCAACCACGTTTCAATTTCGACGGGGAAATAGGGATCAACCATTTGCCCTGAAATACGGCGTTCAATTTCTTGCTTATTGTCACCAGGCCCAAAGAAATTCACTTTCCAACCAGGTACGAAAGCGGGTACAAAAAAGGGTAAACCGGATATATGATCCCAGTGATAATGGGTTAAAATTACGGCGACTTCTTTAATGCCTTGTTGTGCCATTAAAGAATTTCCAAGGGGAATTACACCAGAACCCCCATCACAAATTAAAACATGATTATCAGCTCGCAACTCGATACAAGAAGTATTGCCACCCACCCGCAGATGACTGCCAAATGGTGCGGGATAAGACCCACGTACACCCCAGAAACGAATATAATTCAGTTCACTCATGATGATTTATTCTCTGCCGATTCATTCGGCGCGGGGGCAGTTTGGTCAATAGAAGTGACGACAGTGTGCTTACAGACTAATTCGCGAATTTCTTTGAAACGTAAGGGTTTAATCACAAAATCCAACGCGCCCAATTGTTTGGCGATGTAGCGATCTTGTGCATAATCTTTAGACGTTACCATAATCACTGAGGTATTTTTTTGGTGTGCCAAGGTACGCAAGCGACGCAAGAAGGTCAGCCCATCCATACCAGGCATAATGATGTCTAAAAATAATAAATCGGGGGTATGTTCTTGCAGATAGGGAAAAGCTTCGGCAGGAGACTTGAAACCGACAAAATTTACCGACAGTGGTTCAATACTAAATTGGTATAAAGAGATAGACGTTGCGCTATCATCTACAACCACTATGGTAGGTATTTTATCATTTGCCATGAAGTGAACCCATCAATTTTCAATCGCTTGTGTGCACTGCCTAAAGGTTACTTTACGAAATTCACTAATTTACTGTGACCTTAACATCATACTTTTTGTAGATGTTTTACAGGAAATAAAGATTGGGTTTCATAAAGCAAACGGTTTTAACTTAAGTTAATCATGGCATTTAAATTTCTATCATCAGGTGTGATGTCAGGTTTTACAACGACCATGCTCACTAAAAACGCGTATCGTTGTTGTCAATCACAACTTAAATGGCGCGACTACTTTGAAATACAAGGTATTTTACACGCTTACCCTAAACGTTTAAGCTGAGGGATAAGCCCCGAGAGGGAATCGAACCCGCAACGGGTGATTACAAATCACCAGTTATACCATTTAACTATCGGGGCGTAGTCATGACTGGAAATTCCCAGCATTTACGTTCTCTGACATTTTAGGGAATTTTTACGCCTAAGGCAATTTTATTCACACACATTTACTTCAATCGCAGAAATTTTTTGAGCTCGTTTAAAGCTTGCCATTAAATCTTTCTGTGTGGCAGACATTTTAACACTTAACCAGTAACGTTTGTTACCTTGATGCTGTTTTTCTATACGTGCGCGTTTATAACCCTTGCGGTGTAGTTCATCAACCCGACGCTGTGCGCTGCTTTGATCACGATACACCCCCAAAGAAACCGCATGTCTTAGCTTCCCAGTCATCACCAAAACATAATCAGTAATACCTAAATGCGCAAGATGTTGTGCTTGGCGATTTGCTTCTTTCTGGCTTTTATAAGGAGGCAAATACACCCAAAAAACTGTGGGCACTTCATCCGATTGAATTTCAGTCTGAACTTTGGACTTTCCTCGAAACCATTTTGCTGAGCTTTGAGCACCAGATAATGCAGGATAAGGACCAGCCACAAAACATAATTCACTATTGTTATTCAACTTCAAAGAGGTTTTATCTGCTTTCTTCACTGTTTGAATAATCTTGGCAGACTCTTCCACAACAGGATTGGAGCTGGGTATTGTAGCAGAATTTTTAGCCAAAGTAGAACTAGTATTCAAATTTTGAGTGCTCGTGCTTGGTGTGCTCGCATTCTCTAATTTATGCGCCGTGTCAGATTGTGCGGCACTGATTGCGCTAACCACTTCCGCAGGCAATGGGTTTAAATTTGTCGTCGTGGGCGTTGCGGTTTGTTCAATGGGCTGTTCTTTGGCGACTTCTTTTGGGGGCGCGGAAATACCCGTGTCTGAAGGTTTATCTGCGGAGGAGCTGGCAGCAGTGGATTTTGCCTTGCTCACAAATGCCGTAATCGGATTATTTTCGGGCGTAATCACCGCAGGCGCAGGAATTTGCATCGCTTCAGATTTTTCGGGAGCGGTGGTTTTAGTTTCTTTCACTTCAGAAGCGGGAACAGGTTCAGGAATTTTAACTGCACTGGCTAAAGTTTCTACAACAGCCGTCGGTTTTTCGATTTCAGTTTTGACAGGCGCAGGTTCAACTTTTTCGGTTTTAACAGCTTCAGTCACTACTGCTTTTGGCGGTTCAACCACTGCGACAGCTTGTGGCGCAGTTTCAGGCTTTTCAACTTTTACAGGTTCTAATTTAGCGGGTTCTGGTGTTTTTACAGTTTCAGCGGCAACAACAGGTTTTTCCACAGGCGCAATTTTTTCCACTACAGGGGTTGCGACAGTTTCAGGCTTAGCTGTTTTAGGCGGCTCGGCTTTGACTTCTGGTTTAATCGCTTCAGGTTTCGCTTGTTCAGCAATTGCCACAGTGACAGGTTTTTCAATAGGCTTTTCAATTTTTTCATTGAGCAGGGCGAGCGTGGGCAAATCGCTTTTACTGGACTTTGCCGCTTGCGTGGGCGGCATAATATCCTGCGGTTGCCAAGGCATCCAATCGAGCCAGCCTTGCAGCCAAGTAAAAAAGCCGATGTTTAAAATAATGAGGAGGATTGCAAAGCTTTTCATATTGACTTATTCACCACTGATAATGGTCAAACCTTGTAACACTAAATTGGGTTGATATTGATAGGGCACGCTTAATAAACTTTCGATTTCGGGAACACTGCCGCCTGTCAAAACCAGTTTACAGCTCGGATGTTGCAATTGTACCCGTTGAAACACCGTTTCTATCAAACCGACTAATGCGTATAAACTCCCCAGCATAATGCCTTGATGGGTTTCGGTCGCTGCCAAAGGCGCGGTTTTTAAATCTGTCTGTTGTGGAATTTTACCCAGCGCGTAAGTCGCTTTTAACAAAGCCTTGCGCGTGGTTTCCAAGCCAGCACTGATCATGCCACCTTGATGCTTGCCTTGTGCGTCCACAATATCCACCGTCACAGCTGTCCCACAATCAATCACACACACCGCGCCATATTGTTGATAAGCGGCAATTATCGCAAGCCAACGATCCACGCCTAAAATTTCGGGCTGAATGTAGCCATTATACACCCCAGCGGCATAAGCACGACTACGAACAAATTGCGGCGTAAGTTGCCAATACTGTTGCGTCCACGCGCTTAACTGCTCTGCAATCGCCACGCCTGCCACATTTGCCACCCAAATTTCTGTAGGGCGCGGTAAATTTTGCCAAACTGCGGTTAAATTAGCATTAAAATTTTCAGATTGATAGGCACAAACTTGCTGGATATTATCCTGTTCAAATTGCCATTTTGCGCAACTGTTGCCAATATCGACGAATAATTTCATCCAGTTCCCTTTAATATCTGAAAGCTTACCCTTGAATAGGGATAGTTCAATTGTACCCACATGCGTTAGCATGTTATCATTTTTGGTAAGCTCTTCGTTTACGGAGAGCCAATCCAGCGACCTCTATCTGTCGATGGCTTGGTCACTCGACAGATGAGGTTGGGTGTGGATTGAAACGCCATATAAATAGCGTTGCAGACGTTGCCCCACTTGTACCAATAATGCACCCGCCGCATCAATCCCCACGGCTGTTCCTGTGACGATTTCTGTGGCGGTATGAATTTGCACTACTTGACCACGCAACAAGTCGAAAGCTTGCCAATCATCGGCGTAAGCTTCTAATCCTGTTTGCGGATAATTCAAAAAAGTTTCTACCCAATGATTAATAATTTGCGCTGCTACTAAATTGCGGGAAATTTTGCGCCCTAAAATGCTGCTTAAATCCGCTAAAGGCTGGTCAACAGCGGGCATGTCTGTGGGCAAGTTTAAATTAATCCCGATGCCCATCACCACTTCCTTATGGTGACTCATGCCGCGTGTTTCTAACAATAAGCCTGCTAATTTACGACCTTCCCACCAAATATCATTCGGCCATTTAATCCGTGTGCTGGTTGCATCCAATGCCCACAAGGCTTTCACGGTACTTATCGCTAAGGCAAGATTCAAACCTGTCAACGGCTGGTTTAAGTGTGCGTAACGATATTTAACCGACAAACACAAACCGCTCGCATACGGCGAAATCCATTGTTTGCCTTGTCTGCCACGCCCTGCGGTTTGATATTCTGCCAAACACAGGCTAAATCCTGCTGGTTGCGTGCTATTTAATAAATACGCATTGGTCGAATCAATACTCGGCACAATTTCAAAATGACTGAGCTGTTCTCGCGCTAAGGGACTGAGTGCGTGGAAAATTTTACTTTTATCCAGCAATTCCAAAGCTTCGGATAATTGGTAAATTTCTGGCGCGATTTGTTGC
>JBDLSS010000449.1:0-5757 GCA_039799345.1 Pseudomonadota bacterium | reverse complement strand
CTTGTTTTGCCTTGGGATCGCCCACACCAAAATGATGAAAAATTTGATGCTTGCCATATTCACAGCCCAATTCTTCCAACACGGAAAAAATATCACTGCCTGTAAAACCCGTGGGCTGTTTTGCAGTGACAAATAACACCAAAATTAAAGGCTGCTCTTCGCTGGGTTGACGCTTACGCGGTGGCGCGGGCGCAGCTTCGCGTTCAACACGGCGCGATTCTTTTTTAGGCTTGCCCTGAAACGCATTTTCTTCGGGGGTTTCGTCAAAATAACGATCCCCATATAAATCATCTTCTTGTACCGCCGCCTGTTTACGCCGCCGCAAAATTAAAATAATTAATAATAAAAATAGAAACGCGCCCGCCCCAACACTCAGCCAAAACCAATGCTGCTGCATCCAATTGAGCACCTCATTCACATCCATCATGCTGCCACCATATCCACTGCTTTTTCCAGATCAACCGCCACAGGTCGCGAAACCCCCGCCTCTTGCATGGTGACCCCGATCAGTTGTTCCGCCACTTCCATGGTAATTTTATTGTGTGAAATAAAAATGAATTGTAAACGTTCCGACATCGCTTTCACCAAAGTGCAAAATCTGCCCACGTTGACATCATCTAAGGGCGCGTCCACTTCATCCAGCATACAAAATGGCGCGGGATTGAGTTGAAAAATCGCAAACACCAAGGCGATTGCGGTCAAAGTTTTTTCGCCACCTGATAATAAATGAATCGTGCTGTTACGTTTGCCAGGCGGACGCGCCATAATCGTCACCCCCGCTTTTAAAATATCTTCTTCGGTCAATTGCAAATATGCCTGACCGCCGCCAAATAAGCGCGGGAACATTTCTTGTAAATTCTGATTAACCGTGTCCACAGTTTGCTGAAAACGCGTGCGGGTTTCGCGGTCAATAGTGCGAATCGCATTTTCCAATAAATTCAATGCATTATTTAAATCTTCGGCTTGGTCATCTAAATATTGTTTACGCTGCATTTGCTCTTCACATTCTTGCAACGCCGCCATATTCACCGAACCCAGCCGCTCTAATTTACGTTCCACCGCTTCAATCTGTGAAAGCCAGCTCGCTTCATCCGCATATTCAGGCAGTTCCGCCAGCAACGCCAAGGGCGTGAATTCTAATTCAGCCAACTGCTCTTCTAAAGTTTGCCGCCGCACTTTATCCGTTTGACTATTCATGCGTGCCGCTTCCAAACTGTCGCGCAAAGTCTGGCTGCGTTGTTCTAATTCATGACGTTGCGCTTCATATTGATTCAAAGCGGCATCCAAATGTTGCACTGTCAATTTCGCCTGCGAAACATCTTCTTCTAATTCACGCGCTTGTTGCTGATATTCTTGCAATTCAGTTTGCAAACGTTCCAAGGGATCGCACTGTTTTTCCAGATTTTGCTGCAATTCATAACGCTGTTCGGTCAACTGGTCAAGGCGCGTGGTGAAACGTTCTAAACCCTGTTGCAAGCGTGCATAATCGGTGCGTGACGCTTCCAAACGTACTTCAATCCGATGCCGTGTTTCCTGCGCCGACTGTTGGGCATGACGCGCCTGTTCAACGGCAGTTTGCACATATTCACGTTGTCGCCCCAGCTCTTCGCGCTCGTCTGCCAACTGATTCATCAAAGCTAAAGCCGAATCGAAACTTTCCTGCGTGACTTCTAAATTTTCAGTATCTTCAGCAACTTGTGCCTGCAATTCTGCTTGTTCTTCCGTCACCCGCGCCAATTGCTGGCGCACATGTTCTAAACGCGCTTGTTTGGCGGTTAATTGCGCTTGGGTTTGGGAACTTTGTTCTTTCAATTCATTGACATTGCGCTGCGCTTGGTCGCGTTGTTGCTCATGTTCATGCAAAGTTTCGCGTTGTTGCGCCAATTCTGCCGTCAAACTTAACACTGCTTTATCCAAAGCCGCGAGTTTTGCGGTGACTGCCTGCAATTCCTGCTCACGCGCCAACACGCCCGCCATTTCGTCATGCCCTTGCTGGCTACACAACCAGTTTTTTCCCAACCACAGACCTTGCGGCGTAATCACGGATTCATGCGCCGCCAACTCAGCACGTAAGCTGTAAGCCTGTTGCAAGTTTTCTGCAATCAACACGCCCGACAATAAACTGCTAATATCCCAAGTACAATGAATTTTATCCAATAAACGCGCTTGTTTTAATAAATTAGCAGCAGGGGCGGCGTGGGTTTCTAAAAAATATAATTTGCCATTGGGCAATTTTTCAAGGGCGGTGACTAAATTGTCTAAATTTTCGACGCATAAACTTTCTAAACGAGTCCCCAGCACAATTTCAACTGCGCGTTCCCAGCCTTTTTCGACCTGTAAAGTCTCGGCTAAACGTGGCAAATCACGCAATTGATTGACGTGTAACCACGCGCTTAAATCGGCATTACTTTTGCCGAGAGCTGCTTCTTGTAAAGCTTCTAGTGAAGCCAAACGTCCCGTTAATTGATGGGATTGTGATTGACTTTCATGCAGGCGGGCGGCAAGCGTTTGGGTGACATCACGCAATTGCAGCACGGCGGTTTGATGGATGTTTAAAGTGTGCTCGGCTTCAGATAAGTTTATTTCTAGTTCAGAAAATTCAGTTTTTAATCCAGTGACTAATTTTTCTAATTCGTAGGGAATTAACTCTTGGGCTTCTTGCCCCAAACGCAATAAACGTTTTTGGGCTTCGTGCAGGCGTTGTTCTAAATTTTGTAAGCGCGTGCGCTCGACTTGTACCCGTTGCGTGGGTTCAGTAATGCGCTGATTGAAGGCTTCCCAATCGCGTTGCCAGGTATGCAGTTGATCTTCGGTTGAAAATAAACTTTCTTTTGCCGCAAATTCTTGTTGTTGCGCCTCTTCTAAGGCTTCCTCAGCTTCATTACTTTCTACAGTTAAGGCTTCTAATTGCGCTTCGTCGCTGTCGATTTGTCGCTGGGTTTCTTGCAAGGTGGTTTCGAGCTGTTCTAAATCCCATTGCAATTGTTCTTGACGTTCCTGCGTGTGTTCAATGCTTTGCTCAAGCCGCGTAATTTCGCCTTCTACGCCGTAAGTCCGCGCCTGTAATTCATTGAAATGATGTTGGGCGGCGGTGTGGGATTCGCGTTGTTGCTTGTGGGTGTCGCTTAAATTGTGCAGACTTAATAAATCGTTTTCTAATAATGCGGCTTGCTCATCAATTTGAAATTGTTGTTCTTGTACGGCTAAATCTAAACTATTCCAGCGCAAAGCCGCTAATTGCGCTTTTAATAAAGCTTCTTCTTGTTTTAAGCGTTGCTGACGTTCTGCATCTTTAGCTTGTTTTTGTAATTTATCGAGTTGTCGTCCCAGTTCATTACGCACTTCATCGAGACGTGCCAAATTATCGCGGGTTTGTTTCATGCGTAATTCGGTTTCTTTACGGCGTTCTTTATATTTAGAAATTCCTGCCGCTTCTTCTAAAAAAATACGTAATTCATCAGGTTTGGCTTCAATTAGCCGTGAAATCATGCCTTGTTCAATAATCGCATAACTACGCGGCCCCAGCCCCGTGCCTAAAAATAAATCGGTAATATCTTTGCGCCGACAGCGCACGCCGTTTAAAAAATAGTCGGATTGTGCGTCGCGCCCGATTTGGCGTTTCACGGAAATTTCGGAATTGGGGGGATATTGCGGGAGATTGACTTGCTCAAACACTAACTCGATTGCAGCTTGTTCTACGGGTTTGCGGGTCGTTGAACCGTTGAAAATGACATCGGTCATTGCGCCGCCGCGCAAGTGTTTTGCGGAGCTTTCGCCCATCACCCAACGCACGGCATCAATCACGTTGGATTTGCCGCAGCCGTTTGGCCCGACAATGCCGACGCGATTGCTGGGAAAAGATAGGCTCGTGGGATCAACGAAGGATTTGAAGCCTGCGAGTTTGATTTTGCTTAAGCGCATTCTCTCAATCGTTTGCTAGGGTGAGTTATGTTTATTGGATAAACAATGGGTTGTGAATGATGGTCTGTTGCAATGTAGCACAGAGAGTATTAAACAGTTTGATTATACAGGGAAAGGCGCGGATTGTATAACGTGCAGGGTGAAGGCGGATTTTGTGAGTTATTTTTCAAGCAGGTGTTTTACATTACCATAAATCATGCTTTGCAGCTTTTCATCGCTGGCTTTGTAGAAGTCGATAATTGTCTGACAGTTGAGTTTTTCATGCGAAATTAAGAGTTGTTTGAGCCTTTGTAATAAGAGAACCGATTCTTCCAGTTTGAGTAAGTTAATATCTTTACTCAGCTCGATAAAATGACTGATTTTATCGAAAAAGTTCTTATTTTTAATTTGCAGAAAACAATTACTTCCCAAAGGCGTAGTCATTGTAATCGTGTGTTTTACATGGTTTAGATGATAACTTGAAAAGCGTCTATATTGCATATTCGAACTGAAAAAATAGAGCTGATTTTTTCTACTTTTCACTGAAAACATTTTTAGATAATTATTGATAATTAGTAATTTACCTTGTTTATCAAAAGTTGAATAAAACGGCGAGAAAATGAAATTAAGAATTGCTTGAATTTCATAATATTCGGTGGTAAATGCACTGGTTGATTTAAGTTGCTTGACTCGTTGCTTGTGATTAGCTTTTTCACTCGCATTACACTGTTGGAAATTTTCTAAAGGGTCTAGGTAAATATAACTGGGAAAGTGTGAGTAAATAACGACACGTCCTGTTTTTTCGTGTTCCAAAAAATAATCATTCGCATCTTCTGGAGAATCAAAGATTAATTCTGTCTCAAAACTTGCTAACTCTGTCACTTCATCGGGCAAAAAATCCACAAAAGAACAGCCCAAAACCGTGGCTAGCGCCAGTCCTTTGGTGACATCTAAGTTGGTTTGCCCATTCACAATATATTTGAGTTGTTGTTCAGAAATGCTCTCTTTTACTCCCTTCTGTTTGAATTGTTCATTCATTTTGTCTGCAACAATTTTGTAGGTAAATTTTCTGGATTTACCCTCTCGTTTTTTCGCATCAAAAAGAGCTTTAATTTTGTTTTTTTCGATATTCATGACAAACATATTTCTCTCTAAAAAATATGGGTAACACTATGATAAATGAAATACTGCGAAATTATAAGTGGTAAAAGCTAACTGATTTTAGTACGAAAACTGTATTAAAGTACAAAAATAAGCCTTTACTTATAGGTTTAAAGTGAATATTCTTAATTTCAGATAGGTATTTATTTTGCGCTCGACAATTTCTTAAGTCAGCTGAAGCAAATAATTAACTTGTCATGGTAGGAATGTACTTGATTATATCTAAGTATCTTCTTGATTTGCGACCACTCTCTTCTAAGCACGTTGTAGTTTCTACAACGACAACATCTTAAAGCTAGGATGCCGTCATTTGAACTAATTCATTGAGGCTTTCTCATAGGTTGTCGCCCATCATTAATACTTTGGTTTATGTTTTTCCATAAAATGTCTAATAGAATCAATAACTGTCTACTCTAAGTCATTCTAATAGACCGATTAGGAAATCGTCATTCAGACACGTTCAACTCATTTTTAATGAATGCGGAGATTGTTATGTCTAGAAATTGTTTTACTAAAAAGTCCTCTACTGTGTCAAACAGTAGACCCTCTTCATTGCGCCGTTCTCAGCTTGCTGCTGCTATTTCACTTGTATTGATGGCAGGTGCTGTCAATGCCGCTACACTCAATGGCATTAAGTCAAATAGTGATACGGGCGCATTTTACGCAAACCAATTGGTTTCATTGCGTAATAATGCT
>JBDLSS010000448.1:0-9051 GCA_039799345.1 Pseudomonadota bacterium | reverse complement strand
TGCGGAGCGCACTGCGATTATGCAAGAGTTGGAACGTTTCCGCTGGAATATCACCAACACCGCTTCCAGTCTGAAAATGAGTCGCAATACTTTGTATCGCAAGATGAAAAAACATGGGATTGCTTTGCCAAGTGTGGGTTAGTCAAGCTTATATAACCTGAGTTCGGGATAAGAAAACTGTTTCGGCTGTGACGAATTTATTGTCAGAATCAGGATTGACAGGATTATCCGAATTAAGCAAGATGAACGCATCATGTTGAAAAAGTTTTTTAATTCTGAAAATTTTTTAATCCTGTGAATTCTGGTTCTGATAATCTTTGCAACTTTTTTAACAAACTGGATTAATTAAATTTTCTGCTATTTCTTATCCCGAATTCAGGCTACATTAAGCCTCACACATCAAATCATATGGTTTAAATTGCACATGAGACCTGCTAAATTTTAAAAACCTAGCAGGTCTTGAGTCCAGCGTGATTAGAATTGTCAGTATTGTAAAATTCGTTTTTGTTCTAAAGCACTTTCAAGGGCTTGCTTAAGTCGTTTAACGGAAGATTCTAAAGCATCAAATTCATGAAATGACTGTTGAGTTAATTCTCCAGTCCGAGCAATACTTTCAAATTTCATACATAAATTTACCACTTCATGCGCCCGCAAGGTGGCTGATGCGCCTTTCAATCGGTGGGCGGCAAGATATAAGGCTTCGGTATCTTGTTTCAAAATCGCATCTCTAATTGAACCGAGATAATCAGGCAATTGTGGCAAAAACATCCCTAATAATTTTTCGAGCGGAATCGGACAACTGCGTAAGTCGAATAAAGGCGCGTCATTGTTACTGAGGTTTGGTGTAAGTTTGGTGATCGGTGGTGTTAGCGGCATATTTAGACTTAGCAATGTCTCGTTGGCTTCATTAGGCACTTTTGACAACCAACGTTGTAATACGCGCTGTAAAGATTCATGAGTAAATGGCTTGCTCACATAATCATCCATGCCCGCCAATAAACAACGCTCTCGATCACCCTGCATCGCATTGGCAGTGAGTGCGACAATGGTGATATGCGGTTTTGCCGATTGGGTGGCTTCAATTTTACGAATTTGTTGCGTGGCGGTAAAACCATCCATTTCAGGCATGTGACAATCCATAAAAATCAAATCATATTGCCGTTCATGATAGGCACGCAATGCCGCGCTCCCATTAGGCACAATATGAATATCACAGCCTAATTGTTCCAACATATCTCGTGCAACTTCTTGATTAATTAAATTATCTTCTGCTAATAGAATTTTCCAGCGGGCGGTATTTTTGACTGCTGCCCAAACTTGAGAAATTTGAGTGCTGTTTTCGAAGGGGTTACGTTTGACCGCAATTAATAAGGCTTGTAATAAGGCATGTTCACAAATGGGTTTATGCAAGGTCATGTTTAATAAATGATCACTGTTCTTTTCCAAAGGATAACTTAAAGATGCCATCATTACTAAAGGCAAGTTTTTATGTTGTGGATTGGCTTTGATTATTTGCGCAAAGGTAATGCCGTCCACTTGGGGCAGGGTGTAATCAATCAGTACCACATCAAAAATTCTGTCATTGTGTTCGCTTTGATTAATATGACTTAAGGCTTCAATGGCATCGTTTACAATCACAGTGTGTATTTTCCAATGCTTTAATTGCTCTTCTAAAGCAAAAGCTTGGGTTTTATTATCTTCTAAAATCAGCACATTTAAGTTTTCTAACAGCGCAACGTGATTATGTTCGTGTGGGGTTGTGGATTTCTGAATCGGGAGATTAAACCATAGCGTCGTCCCTTTCCCCACTTGGCTGGTCAAACCAATTTCGCCACCCATCAATTGTACCAATCGCCGTGAAATTGCAAGACCCAAGCCTGTGCCACCATAATGGCGTGTGGTCGAACTGTCGGCTTGAGTAAATGGTTTAAACAAGCGTTCACCAATGATATTATCAATGCCCACGCCTGTATCACGCACTTCAAAATGCAGAAAGGCATTTGTCTCAGTTTCTTCCAAAACGTCGACATGCACGCTGACTTCACCGCGTTCCGTGAATTTAATCGCATTGCCCAATAAATTATTCAACACTTGGCGCAAACGGCTGGGATCGCCGAGCAAACAAGTATTTAATTTAATCGGATATTGGCATACCACTTCTAAGTGTTTACGTTGGGCGGCAGTGGCAAATAAACTCACCACTTCTTCAAGCAAATGATGCAAATTGAATTCAATATTTTCTAAAGATAATTTACCCGCTTCAATCTTTGAAAAATCTAAAATATCATTGATCACATGTAATAAGCCCTCACCCGAGTTGCGAATCATGTCCACATAATGCTGTTGTTGGTTATTCATTGGGGTGCGCAATAGCAAATCTGTGACCCCAATAATCCCATTCATGGGGGTACGAATTTCATGGCTCATTGCGGCTAAAAACTCACTTTTGGAATGACTCGCACTTTCTGCCAATTCTTTGGCACGGTGCAATTCCGTTTCATAACGACTACGTTCTGTGATGTCCATCGCGACTGCAATCGTGCCTACGAGCCGATTTTGCTTGTCTCGCAGTGGTGAATATTGAATTTCTAAAATACTTTTTTCATGTAGTTGCGCATTAATTTTACGGTTTGGTAATTGGGTGACGCTACTGAAACTTTCGCCGCGTAGGGCGCGTTGCAAATCGCCTAAGAAGGGTAGTTGATCCTTGTAATATTCAAATACTGATTCCCCCACTAGTTCATCTTGTTCCAAATCTAACAGTTCCAAACCTTTACCCCGCAATAAAGTGAAACAGCCTTGCCGATCCAGCGCGAATAAAATCATCGGTACATGACTGATCAGCATTTGTAAACGCTGTTCACCTTGGCCCACCGCCTCTTCAGCCTGTTTGCGCTCAGTAATATCCATATCCGTGCCCAACATACGGTAAGCTTTGCCATAAGCATCACGCATAATAATGCTATTGATTAACATCCAGCGGGCACTGCCATCTTTATGTAATTTGCGATGTTCGCTGCTGAAATAGGTGGTGTCACTTTGAATGCTGCTTTTTAATTCTTGCAACACGACAAGCTTGTCTTCTGGGTGTAAATACTCCACCCATTCATCAATTGAATTGGAGATTTCATGCGCATGATATCCGAGCAAGGCTTTCAAATTGGGGTCTAAATACAGTTCACGTTTGATCAGATCAAAATCCCACACTCCCATTTTGCCGACTTTCACCGCAAGCGCGAAACGTTCTTGATTGCGCCGCTGCTCTTCTGCGGCTTGTTTGCTCGCAGTGATGTCATAAGCAATGGATAAGTGCGCTAAACGTCCATCAATCCACAGAATTGAACTGTCATGAATTTGATACCAAATTTCTCGCAAGGAATCGTATAATTCCCAAGTGATTGTTTCTGTAGAAGACTTACCCTCAGTACTCAATAAACACGGGTTATGACAAAAATCACAGGGGTGCTCTTGGGCTTGTAGATTGCCCCAAAAAATTTCCCAGCACTGCTTCCCAATGACATCGCCATATAAATGTCGGGTGTGATAATTGGTGTAACGAATTTCATAGGTTTCAATATCAGAAACATAGACCAGTGCATCTAAACCATCGAACACTGCAAGCAGACGTTGATGCGCTTCTTGGGTGGCGAGTTCTGCTTTGCGCAATTGGCTAATATCACGAATCGTTGCAATTGAATATGCTATAGGCTGAGCTGCATTCGGCAAGGCTTGCATGATCACTTCAACGGGAATCAGTGCACCTGCCTGCGTTTTATGCACGGTGGTGAAAATAATGACCTCTTTTTCACCCGTGCGCAAAGGACGCAACATTTCCCGAAACTGGGTTTCGGTAAACTCAGGTTTAATTAATAAGGGGGTCATCTTCAATAATTGTTCACGAGCATAACCCGTTTGTTGGACTGCACCCTCGTTCACATAAACAAAATTTAAACTGTCTAATTCAATGATAAAAATGCCATCGACAAGAATTTCTAATGAGTTTTTAAATTGTGATTCTACAAGGGGTGAACTGGGAATTTTATAGTTTTCAATGTCAATGGCTAATACGCACAGCTGTTCATCCACCACCACACTGATTTCCCACAACCACCAGCGATAGTTTTGGGTACAATCTTGATAACGATTTTCAAAACGCTGTGGGGTTCGCGTGGTACGAGCTTGTTGTAAAGCGACTTGAGTGTGAGCAAGGTCTTCAGGATGCACCGCATTGAGATAATTTTGTTGGGCGAGCGTATCTTCTGCCAGCATCAAACGTTGCGCAAAAATAGGAGTCCAAGTTTGAAAAGACCCTTCAGTATTTAGTAAAGCCATTGGAAGGGTTTGATAAGGCAAGGGGTTCATGAAGTTCAGCACCAACGAGAGGGTCTATAATTATTAAATTTTCTGCTACCGAGTAAGCCTACTATTTTATCGTTAAAAAATAATTTTATGCGGTTTTATTTAAACGATGTCATGCATTTATTATGCAAGTTTCCAAACTCCTTTGAAACAGCTGATCTAATATAACATTATGTATTTATAAGAAAATAATCAATTTTCTATAAAATTAACTATGTTCAATGAAAGCATGATGCTATTATTTATTAAACGCCTTGTTTTTGTTATGTAAATAACTACAGTATTTGCCCTTCTCTTTTGCTTACTGCGTGTTTTCTTATGTCCCTTAAAATTGCAGACTGTCTACAGTGTACTTACCAACATGATCGCCTTGTCGCGGGCAAATGTCGTCCGGGAGATTGTTGCGTTCAAGTGGAAAGTGGTCGCCAAATCGACCGCTTCTTCCGTAGTAATCCTGAACTTGCGCCTGAATATCGGCAGCACAGTTTTTGGGAAATGCGTGCAATCGTGGCGCGTTATTTACCGCAATCACAATTAGTTGAATTAATGAATGATCCTGATGAAACCGTGCGCCGCGCGGTCGCCTATCGTTTGCCTGAGGAATTGCTGCCGCAAATGATGCACGATGAGGATCGTGAAGTGCGGATTACCGTGGCGGATCGTTTAGAACCCCATTTGTTGGAAAGTCTCGCGCTTGATCCTGATTACATGGTGCGAAGCTATGTCGCAAAGCGGATGCCTGAAGGACGTTTATTTCGTATGATTTTGGATGCCGATCGACAAGTGCGCAAAATTGTTGCCCAACGCCTACCTCAAGTGAGTTTGGCATTGATGGCGAATGATGCAGAATCGGAAGTACGGCGCATGGTGGCAGAGCGTATGGATGAAGAGACCGCCATCATGATGTTAGATGACACCGATTGGATGGTTCGTTTCATCGCGGCACAAATTGTGCCGTTAGACGCTTTGCCCAGAATGCTAGAAGATGAAGAGCCTGACATTGTAAGCTTGGTGAAAGCACGTTTAGCGGCTGCCACTCAAAGTTCAAACTCCTAAAACTTAGGCGGTGATTGCGGTGCTCTCAGGATCACTGCCAAACCAATAAGCAAGTTCTTTATTTAAAAAAACTTCGGCGGGCATGTATTGTGAACCATCGCTGGAAAAACTTAACCCAACCATGCCATTCATGATATTTAAAGACCCTGAACGCAGGTATAAAGTTTCGTCGGCAAGGCGCAGCGTGCGGAAACGTTCCAACACTTGGCGCACTTGTTTCAGGCTTAAAGTCGATTTTTCCGAATACGCACAGCGCGGGTAGGCGAGATACATATCAGGATCAAGCAATTGGTCTACGCTGTATAAGCGATATTGATAAGGATCATCGCGTTGCCATAACATCGCTTGCGCACTGGCATAATGTAAAGTGCAGTGAAACACGCCATTTTCCTGAATCAGTTTATATAACACTTCAAGCACCGTGTTCAATTGCTGATCTAAGGCACTGTTGGTGCGTTGTTGTGCGGTATGGCGTTGGGGTTGTTCATGTTGCCACAAGGGGACTTGTGCTTTAGACGGACTGACGGACAAGGGCAGGTGGCGAATGTCAAAATC
Organism: Pseudomonadota bacterium; assembly: GCA_039799345.1. Lineage (GTDB taxonomy): Bacteria > Pseudomonadota > Gammaproteobacteria > Beggiatoales > Beggiatoaceae > JAQTYU01. Next base: position 3,081 of record JBDLSS010000448.1, on the reverse strand, counting down.
GGCAACGATAAAGCCTAAGAAATGCTGATCATCCATCACAGGCTGCACCGCGCTCACGCAAGGACGACCGCTGACTTGGCTGATGTAAACCGACGATAACATAAAATGGCGTTTTGGATATAAGCTGACAGAGTAAGGGCGACGTGATAAATCTTGCCCGCGAAAAGTCAAATCAACGCCCGCAGCCCCCACATTGGCACTGACTTGTTTACCGAATTTATCAATCGCATACAGCAGATGGCAATGTGGGATGCTTGCAAATTGCTGAGACAGCAATTGATCAACTTCTTCAGGTTTTGACCACACCGCAATACTTTGTTTTGCCAGTTTCAACATGACGGGTTCAAACAAAGCCGTTAATACTTTGCGTTGTTCCCCAATGGTTTGTTTAATCCACATCGCGAATCCTCCATCTACTTAATTGTTAAATATTGACGAGTACACTTTACGGGGTTTTAATGACAGCGAAGTGACAATGAGATGACGATTACATGAACTTAAGTATAGGTGTTAGCATGAGCTTGTCAGCTGATGATTATAACCTGTTTATGAATGAATAGGCTGTCTGAGAGGGAAGTGAGGGTAGACACAAAGCATCTAGTTTGCTGACATTTGTTAGGGTGTGTCATCAATTAGGTTTTGGTAGTCCTAAAGAAGCCGCCACGTAGGTTGGGTTGCCAACGGCAACCCAACACAAACCCCAATCCTTCCCCACATCACATTCTTTGTTTTCGTTGGGTTGACTTGCGCCAACCCAACCTACGGATTGCTGCGTAACTCCTACAGTTTTTAAAAATAAAGCTTTTGAGTTTGGGAAAACAGTTTTAGATGTTTGTGAAACCTACACAAGTAAAACACACCCAGAGACAGCTGAGATTAAACAAATAGGCGGTGCAAAAAGAATACGCTTGTTGTCTGGGGAGCAGGTCAACAGAGACATCGTCGGAACGCGTAATATTCTTGGTAGTGCCAAATAAGTAAGGATTTTAGTCAGTTTATTGTCTGAATCAGGATTATCCGAATGAAACAGGATTACCCACTGATCTTCACAACATTAAGTTTGATTCTTTAATTCTGAAAATCCTTTAATCCTGATTCAGACAATCATTACAACTTGAACACTACCATATTCTTTTACGCGCCTTGGTAGATAAACCCGACTGTTTTACAGTCGCAGTTAGCATTAATTAAATAATGTTAAGAAAAAATTATCGGCTTTCACCACAGCTTCTCCAAAATCGGTAATTAGAGACATCTTTCCTTGACCTGTTTAAAACCCTTGTTTAGTTTAAAAGTCTGGCGCGGGTTTCCCAGTCAAATATTCGATAGTTTGTTTGAATAAGGTGATATTTTCAGGGGTGTCTAACTCAAACGCTGCTTTAATTGAAGGAATTTTTGTTTTTTGAGCTAAGAGCGTTTTTCCAGAAAGTCCTTGTGCTTCATAAATATACTTGTAATAGCGAACTAATTTTTCTGCCATAAATGTTCCTCCCTTATAGGCTTACATAATGAATTTTACGGAATGAAAATTAAACCTAAACATATTCCCATTCTTATTAGACTCCAGCAATATCTAAAAATATTGGAAATATTGTTTATTTAATAGGGGGATAAAAATCTTTAAAAGCTTCACGATAAGGCAGGGCAACCGCATCGCTCCAACACGATGCAGCTTGTATCACAACGCAACATTGTGCATCCCCCCGCCCTACACATTCTTCTTCAATGGCTAACATAGGTACACCAAAAAAACCCGTGGACCATCCTGAAGCGTAGCCCATTAGAGACCAGCAAACGGGATCAGTCCAAGGGGTATTATAAGAGAGATGCTGTTCTGCTTCATAGGAATTTATCCATAGTCCTTTGAAGTACGCCTTGCCGTTTGTATGCCCAAAGTCAACTTCTATGAGGCGTGCTTTCACAATTCCTTCCCACGTATGCAGTACAGGGCCTACAGCAAATAACTCGGTTTCATTCTCAAATTCATAGGATAATTTACACTGCATAAAATCTGCAAAGCCTTGTTGATAACCGAAACGCAGGAAAAAATGACGGGCTTGTTCCATCCCTAAAACTTCAATCAAATTTTGTCGTAACAAACCCAGCGCGTTGGCATCCAGTAAAACCAGACGAGTATCCCGAAAACGGGTAATTCCTTGTTCAAAATCAAATTGTAACTCATCTTTAAGATTGAAGTCGTTAGCCTTCACAATTCATGCTCTTCGGGCTGATTATTGGGATGCCTAAAATAGATATGCGGGGGATTCGCATCGGTAGGCAATAAGATACTGAAACAACTGCCTTTTCCGACTTCACTTTGCAATTGAATTGTGCCGCCCATCATATTGACAAGCTGCTTGGTAATGGAAAGCCCTAAACCTGTTCCACCATATTTTCGGGTGGCTGAAGTGTCTGCTTGGGTGAAGGGTTGAAAAAGTCTGCGCTGTTGTTCTTGAGTAATACCGATGCCTGTGTCGGTAATGGTAAAACGCACATAGGGAATATTATCTTGTTCAATACGTTGGGCGGTAAATACGATGCTGCCATTTTGGGTGAATTTAATCGCATTTCCCAACAAGTTGAGTAAAATTTGTTGTAGACGTATAGAATCACTGTACATTGAACCTAAAGCTTCGTCAAAAATCACGTCGAAATTATCTTTCGCTTTTTCCATTTGTGGACGTACTGAAATTAACACCATTTCAAGCGCGGGCAGAATTTCAAATTCATGCAAGCACAATTGCATTTTCCCTGCTTCAATTTTAGAAAAGTCTAAAATATCGTTAATCAGATTTAATAAATGTTTGCCTGCCACTTGAATATTGCTTAAATCATGCACCAAGTCAGGCTCGCCCAAATCATCCGCCTGCTCGATCAGCATTTCACTGTAGCCAATAATTGCATTCAAGGGAGTGCGTAATTCATGGCTCATATTCGCAAGAAAACGACTTTTTGCAAGATTTGCCGCTTCTGCTGTTTCCTTAGCAATAGTTAAAAATTGCTCGGTTTCTTTTTGTTCGGTGATGTCGCGGAAAGTAACCACGGCACCAATCACTTCACCCTCTTCTAAAATGGGTGTGG
>JBDLSS010000447.1:0-6518 GCA_039799345.1 Pseudomonadota bacterium | reverse complement strand
CGCCAAAAACATTTGGTATTGTTAGCAAGTTTGCAGGAAAGGGTGCTGAATGAAGTTTTAAATGAAAATGTTGAAAACTTTGATGCTGCATTATGTTATGCCGCAACTCAAACTTATTTGCAACAACGTAGATTGGCGCATCAAGCTTTACAAACGTATGGGGTCTTGTTGATTGATGTCGAACCTGAAAAATTGCCCGTGATGATGGTGAATAAATATTTGGAAGTGAAACGGGAAGGACGTTTGTAGGTGAATGCAGTAACGCCATTCAGTCAAGGATCAATGCCCATAGCACGAAATAGGATGTGCTGAGAAACGAACGGCATCACTACTCTATTACTTTAATTTTTGGGTAGTGCTCAAGTTGTAATGATTGTCTGAGTCAGGATTGACAGGATTATCCGAATTAAACAGGATGAACGCATAATGTTAAAAAAAGTTTTTTAATTCTGAAAATTCTTTAATCTTGCGAATTCTGATTCTGATAATCTTTGCAACTTTTTTAAAAAACTAGGGCGAGTCATTAATTAGGTTTTAACAGAAAGTAGCGCGTTTAAAAGCCTTTAAAGAAACCCCAAGCCTCTAAAGGGGGCTAAACACAAACAAGTTATTTAATGTTTAATATTTTAAGTCCCCTTTAGGGGATTTAGGGGCTAGTTTTAAGGTTTAGCCTTCTTTTAGGGGGGGGCGCAGTTAAAACTTAATTGATGACACACCCTAGATTGCTTAAACTTTCTCCTATTTTTTATCCCGAACTCAGGTTAACTTAATAGCAGTGCAACTGAGCATCCACATTTTTAAATCTCATTCAGATTGAGCGGTATTTCATCAGCCTCATTTCATTATGCAAACTGCCCTGCCAAAAAATTTCATGCCAATTTGAGCAGCTAGCTCTTATAATGCAAACCTTATTCACGACGGTTGATACTTTAGCTATGTCACGTTTCAAAGTCTTTTTGTGGGATTGCCTCGCCCTTATCGCAGGTGCAAGCATGCCACTGGCATTCGCGCCCTTTGGCTTATTTCCGATTGCCATCTTTGCTCCCGCCTTATTATTACTCAGTATTTTTCAAGCTATTTCCAGCAAGAGAGCCGCATGGCGTGGTTTATTATTTGGTTTAGGCATGTTTGGCTTAGGTACCTCTTGGGTGTATGTGAGTTTTAGCCAATTTGGCGGAATGCCTCCAATTGGTGCAGCGGCAGTGACAGGTACTTTCGTGCTGATTATGGCAAGCTATGTGAGCTTATTTACTTGGTTTTTAGCCAAACATTTCACCACTGCACGCGGTGTGGGTTTGTGGCTGTTAATGCCGAGTTTATGGACGGTACTGGAAGCTGTTCGCGGTTGGTTTTTAAGCGGTTTCCCGTGGTTGAGTTTGGGCTACAGTCAAATCGACTCACCTTTAAATGGCTACGCGCCCGTGTTTGGGGTATATGGGGTTTCATGGATTATCATGTTGAGTGCGGGTGCGATAGTTGCGCTGTTACAACAAGGTCAACGTGCTGCTATACCCGTACTCGTAGTTTTGTGGGGGGTGGGTTATGGTTTAGGTGAAATTGCATGGACAAAGTTCAGTGCTGAACCAATTAAAGTTGCCTTATTACAAGGGAATATCCCGCAAGAGTTTAAATGGCATTCCGATTACCAAATTCCCAGCATGCGACGTTATTTACAACTCGCTCGCGCCAACCGTGATGCGCAACTGATTGTGATGCCTGAAACTGCGGTACCCGTGTTATACAGTCAAGCGGAAGAATTTATTTATTTACTGGATGTGGAGCACAAATTTTATGGGGTGGATTTTGTGTTTGGAATTCCGCACGATAATCCTTGTAAACGCGAATATTTCAACAGCGTGATGCAAGTCGGTTCTGGGACGGGAATCGCCCCTACTTTTTATCACAAAGAGCATTTAGTACCCTTTGGGGAATACGTACCTTTTCAAGAAGTTTTGGGCGATGTGATGCGTTGGTTAGATGTGCCAATGTCTGAATTTCGTCCAGGCGAAGAAAAACAAGCGAATTTACAAGCTGTGGGGCAACAAATCGGGGTTTCAATTTGTTATGAAGATGCTTATGGTGAACGGGTGCGCAGCAGTTTGCCTGAGGCGCGTTTATTAGTAAACGTGAGTAATGATGCTTGGTTTGGGGAGTCTATCGCGCCTCAACAGCATTTAGAAATTGCCAGAATGCGAGCTTTGGAAGCGGGACGTTATTTGTTGCGGGCGACGAATACGGGTTTTACTGCGATTATCGACCCAAAAGGAAAAATTACTGCACAAGCTCCGCAATTTGAAATTTACAGTTTACGCGGTACTGTGCAACCGTTTGAAGGCAGTACACCGTTTGTGCGCTGGGGTAATGCGTTAATTATTGCTTTGGCAGGAATTGGGGCGGCATTGGGAATGCGTTTAGCTCCAAAGGTGGAAGATTAAAAATCCCCCCATTCTTACACTCATAGGTCGCTACACATCTTTAAAAACCTTTTTTAAATAAACAAGTTACTAAATTTTACAAATTTATTAACTTGTTTTAGAATCAAACTCTACCAATCTAGTAGGGCACATTATCCCCTGCCTCAGATAATCTGCTAAAATCACAGGTCTTTCCACGTCCGCAGGTTTTCCCCTGTCCCTTTCTCTCAAAACTAATCATAAGGCACTCGTACGAAACGTACAGGGATAGCCGTGGGTAAGCCTGCAAGTTTTATCGCATGGCATTTTGATGAATGCGGCTGTAAATTGTATTGTTGACTATTCGCTCCTTCTCCCTTAAGCATCGCCCTTGTTTGTCTAAAAGAACTCGCATATTCATAATCTCGTGCCTTTCCGAGATGACTATCAACTGCTATCCGATTGAGGACATCGTACATTGAGCGCGGTGTTGCTCTTTGAAACTTTTCCTATGGATTAGCTCTTTACTTTGAGTTAAGCCTAAGCTTTTTGGTAGTGCTCAAATTGTAGTGATTGTCTGAATCAGGATTTACAAGATTAAAGAATAAAATTTAATGTTGTTAATATCAGTAGGTAATCCTGTTTAATTCGGATAATCCTGTCAATCCTGATTCAGACAATAAGCTGGCTAAAGTCCTTACTTATTTTGTACTACCCAAAATAACTGTACTGTCAAGCAGAGCTTGACCGACAGATATTCCCAAACGAAGTTTTAGAATAAGCGAAAATCAAATAGTTACAGATTCAACTGCGTAACTCCTAATTTAAATACTATAATGAATATCCCCGATACGCTTATTCCTCATCTATAAATCAGGATGTTACAATTCCTTTTTTGAAAATATCAAACAAATCCCTCATTTTCCCGAGCACCGCTGTGAATCATTATGCGTCTTAAAGTGTCCAATGCCCCGTACATGCACACCCAGCAAACCGTCAGCCAAATCATGCGCCAAGTTTTATACGCGCTGATACCAGCCATTTTGCTGTATGTGTGGTTTTTCGGCTGGGGAATTATTATTAATATCGTCATTGCCAGTGTGGTTGCGGTGAGTGCAGAAGCTTGGGTGTTATGGCTACGCGCCAAACCCGTTCGCACCATCTTGCAAGACAACAGCGCGTTAGTGATGGCATGGTTATTCGCCCTCTCCATTCCGCCTTTTCTGCCGTGGTGGATGACCGTCATCGGGGCGAGCTTTGGGATAATTTTCGCCAAACAATTGTACGGCGGCTTAGGCTATAACAATTTCAATCCCGCGATGGTCGGTTATGCGGTACTGCTGATTTCATTTCCCGTAGACATGACGCATTGGCCCGCGTTGAGTGAATTAAGCGGACATCCGCTAAGTTTTTGGGACAGCTTAAGCATTATTTTCACAGGGCAACCCGTCGGCGCGAGCAGCATTGACGCGCTTAGCGGCGCAACGCCTTTAGACACCATGAAAACTGCCTTGAAACAATATCGTACCGTGCACGAAATCAAAGCACATCCGCTCTTTGGCGATTTTGGCGCACGTGGCTGGGAATGGATGGGCAATGCGTTTTTTCTGGGCGGCTGCTGGCTGATTTATAAACGGGTGATTACTTGGCATATTCCTGCGGCAGTGCTCGGCAGTTTATTCAGCATGGCAGCAATTTTTTTCTTGATTGACCCCGACCGTTATCCTTCTCCCTTATTTCACCTGTTCAGTGGCGCGGCAATGTTGGGCGCATTTTTCATCGCCACCGACCCCGTGAGTGCCGCGACTTCCAACAAAGGGCGTTTAATTTTTGGGGCTGGGATTGGCATGTTAATTTATATTATTCGCACTTGGGGCGGTTATCCTGACGGCGTGGCGTTTGCGGTGTTGCTGATGAATCTTGCCGCGCCCACCTTGGATTATTTCACCAAACCGCGCTTGTTTGGGCACAGGGGCGAATAAATGCAGACATTAAAACTGACCTTATGGCGCACGACTTCAAGGCTCACGCTGTTTGCTTTGGTGGGCGCGATTTTGATTGTGGGCAGTTATCACAGCACCCGCCAGCAAATTGTGCATAATGAAAAAATGACTTTATTGCAGACGCTAAACGGGCTGATTCCACCGAGCAGCTACGATAATGATTTAGTCAATGACAGCATTGAAATGGAAAATCGGGCATTTTTGGGTAGTTCAAAACCGATGACGATTTATCGGGCGCGTAAACAAAAACAAGCGGTTGCTGCCATTATTAACAGCATTGCGCCTGATGCTTACAGCGGGAATATTTATTTGGTGGTGGCGGTGAATTACGATGGCACGCTAGCAGGCGTGCGGGTGCTGTCGCATCAAGAAACGCCGGGTTTAGGCGATTATGTAGAAGAACGGCGTTCTAAATGGATTTTAGGATTTAATCAGCGTTCTTTAAATAATCCCGAAGAAGCAGGTTGGAAAGTGAAACGTGATGGTGGCGTATTTGACCAGTTCACGGGCGCAACGATTACGCCACGGGCGGTGGTGAAAGCAGTGTATAAAACTTTGTTGTTTTATCAGCAATATCGGGATGCGATATTTGTGGGAAAAACTTCTAATTAACCTGAGTTCGGGATAAGAAAACTGTTTCGGCTGTGACGAGTTTATTGTCAGAATCAGGATTGACAGGATTATCTGAATTAAGCAGGATGAATGCATCATATTGAAAAAGATTTTTTAATTCTGAAAATCCTTTAATCCTGTGAATCCTGATTCAGATAATCTTTGTATCTTTTTTAACAAACTAGGAGTTCCGCAGTTGAAACACTAATTCTTTTATTTACAATGAGTTAGTATTGTGCGCTGCACAATCGTGTTTCCAATAAAATCAAATAGTTATCTATTCAACTGCGTAACTCCTAAACTTGTTTGTGTTTAACCCCCTTTAGGGGGTTGGGGGCTTCTTTAAAGGTTTTTAAACGCGCTACTTTCTGTTAAAACCTAATTGATGACACGCCCTAGGAAATTATATCGATTGAATTAACGATATAAACACAAATAAGCAGTTTCTTCAGGAACTTGTAACTGAAATTTTTGATTAGCCGCCACAATAAAACTGTCACCTGCACCAAAAGTTTGCCAATCCTCTTGATCAGGTAATTTCACCACTAATTGACCGCTCACAACACTCATCACTTCTTCGCAACTTGTGCCAAATTCATATTCACCCACCGCCATCACGCCCACGGTTGCAGGATATTCAGCGGTTTGGAAAGCAATCGATTTCACTTTACCATCAAAATATTCATTAGTTTTGAACATGGAGATTCCTTTTTAATTATTCAACAGTGGGAAGTGGTGCGGCAACGATTTCATAATCGTGGGTAATATTGGCGGTTTTACCAAGCATGGCAGACACAGAACAGTATTTTTCTGCGGATAAATCGACGGCACGTTTCACATGCACATCTTTTAGATTATGCCCAGTCACAATGAAATGCACATGAATGCGGTTATAAACTTTCGGATGGTCTTCGTTACGGTCGCCCTCGATTTCAATCACGCAATCGGTGACATCTTGACGGCTTTTTTTCAGGATATTTAATACATCTAGCGCGGTGCAACCACCCAAACCGACTAACATCAATTCCATCGGACGTATACCCAGATTACGCCCCCCAATATCGGGCGAGCCATCCATCACCACCGTATGACCACTTTCTGATTCGCCTAACAGACAGGCATTTTCCACCCATTTAATCCGAGCTTTCATAAAGATTTCCTTTGCGTGAGTGCCAGCAGGTAAATTTTGCCGCATTATAACACTCTCCCCCTTATCCCTGCTAAAATTTACAGACACTTTGACAACGCTATAAGCACGAGTCCGTTAATGTCTACATACGCAATTGGTGATATTCAAGGCTGTTATAAGGAATTACAGCAATTATTACGTTTTATTAACTTTGACCCCAAGCATGATACCCTGTGGTGTACAGGTGATTTGGTCAATCGTGGTCCACAGTCACTGGAAGTTTTACGCTTTTTTAAAAGCTTAGGAGAGCGTGCAATTACCGTGTTAGGCAATCACGACTTGCATTTATTGGCGGTTGCTTATGGTTTTGTGGATTACTTT
>JBDLSS010000446.1:0-12047 GCA_039799345.1 Pseudomonadota bacterium | reverse complement strand
GTCCATTTTCTGCTTTGCAGACTTCCCAACCCGCTTTACGTAAAATCGTCGCCATCATTTGCAAGGTAGTGGGATCATCTTCAACCACCATCACCGTGTCATTGAGTTTTGAAGTGCGATATTTCGCCAGCACCCGTGATAATTGTTCGCGTTCAATCGGTTTCACCAAATATTCGGACGCGCCCAAAGAATAACCTTGCTGACGGTCTTCCACCATAGAAACCATGATCACAGGAATATGTAAAAGCTCAGAATCTGCCTTCAATTCAGACAACACCATCCAACCATCCATATCGGGCATCATCACATCTAAAGTAATGGCACTGGGTTTTAACAGCCTTGCCAAACGCAAACCTTCCTCGCCATTAGGCGCGACTTCCACTTCATAGCCCAATTTACTGAGATAATTGTGAAACAACTCGCGCACAGTGAGATCGTCATCAATCACCAAAATACGGTTATTTTCTGTCACAGACACGCTATCTACTTCTAAATTACCAAAAGTTTTGCTAACGAAGTCTTCATTAGTTTGCTCCAAATGCACAGGCAAACGCACGATGAACGCACTACCCTTTCCAAGTTCGCTGATAACTTCGACTGAGCCGCCCATCATTTCTGCGAAACGTTTCGTAATCACTAGCCCCAAACCTGTGCCGCCAAATTTGCGCGTGGTTGACGCATCGGCTTGAGTAAAGGCTTTGAACAACTTTTCTTGTTGTTCCGCTGTCATGCCGATGCCTGTGTCATAAACGCTTAATTTTAGCCAACGTTCTTCACGTTCTGCACACAAAGTAATCGTGCCTTCATGGGTAAATTTGCAAGCATTACTCATGAGATTTAGCAAAATTTGCCGCGTTTTGACCATGTCATTGAAAATATTGCCCAAGTCGCCCATAAATTGGGTAATTAATTTATTCTTATTTTTTTCAACCAAGGGATGAACGGTATTGACCGCATCTCTCAACACTTCACTCACGGAAAAATGTTCTGGGAACACTTCCATTTTGCCCGCTTCAATTTTGGAAATATCCAACACATCATTGATTAAGCTCAGTAAATGCTTGCCTGAAATATGAATTTTCTGTAAGTCAGCGAGTAATTCATCATTGCCTAAATCAATCACATCTTCTTGCAATAACTCGCTATAACCGATAATCGCATTCAAAGGCGTGCGCAATTCATGGCTCATGTTGGCAATGAATTGGCTCTTGGTGAGATTGGCTTCTTCAGCCACTTCTTTGGCGCGAATCAATTCAGAAGCATGAGCCTGTAATTCATTGGCATAACTCACCAATTCAGTTTCCCGATTTTCCATAATTAAAGCCATCGCATTGAACGAACTGGCAAGATGCCCTAATTCATCTTTGCGGGTGTCATCTAAATGAATATCGAAATACCCTTCCCCAATGCGGCGCGTTGCCATCATAAAGCTTTGTAATGGCTGAGTAATTTGTTGGTTCATAATCCAATACAGCACGGCAAGCACGCTTAAAATCGCAAAAATTCCAAACAGCAAAACGTACTGAATCGCTTCCCACGCGGCGGCATGAAAAATGGATTTGGGCAACACCACCACAAAATACCAATTAGTTGCCGCAATTTTTGCGGGGGCTAAATATTGTGAATCTTGATAATCATTAATCAAAGTTAAATCAGGTGTTTTTTTAATTTGTTGAAAAATACGTTTTGAATTTTTATCGCCGTGCGCTTGTGCTTGAAAATCACCTAGGCGTTTATTGAATTGCCCCATCCATTTGGAGTGAGCAATCACACCGCCGTCTTGCTGAAACACAATATTATGACTGCCATCAATATGCGGTTTGGTGGTGCGATTGAGCAGGGAATTTAAATTAATGTCGTAGCCCAAACTTGCGATGTGTTTGCCATTGACATCAATCGGGGTGATGACTGAAACCAGCCAACGATCGGCAGTTGCGTCATAATGCACCCCTGTCCACATCGATTCGCGTCGGGGATTGTGTGCATTATCAGAGAGTAAAAACTGTTCTTCGGTGGTGACGTTGTAGTCAGCCGAGGTATTTTCACACCAATTCGGCGAGCTTTTCCAATACATCACCATCGTATTTTCGGGTGTGATCAGGTAAGTATTTTCAAATAAATCCTGCATGGCATTGCCATATTGGGTAATGAAATCGCTGAAAATCACCGCTTGTCGCTGTCTTTCAGGGGTTGCATTCACCAAGGGCATAAATAAACAACTTTGCCGCCCTGCCTCAAAACGGTTCGGACGGTTGCGCACCACATCATCGGATTGGCGCACAAATAATTCGTTGAAACGGTTGGGAGGAACGTTATCAGTTTCTAAGAGGCGGTGTAATAATTCTGAACGTAAATGCTGATGTTGACGCTCGGCAAGCGCGAACACTTCATTTTCCTGCTGTGCACGCTCGTTGACATAACGCTCCAACTGCTGCAAAGACGCAGTTTGGATTAAATCAGAAATTTTGCTATAGCTAATAGCTGCTGCAACCAATACCGCCAATGCAATCCATGCCCCAATTTTGAGCAAAATACTGCGGGTTAGCGAACCTTTCCGAAATAATTTCACGTTCTTCGCCATTATGATGTTAAGTCGTCGCAATCACAGGGGGAGCAAGTTTTAATCTCGCATAACCTGCTTTCACACGGATTTTATCAACGACGGCGGTGAGCACTTGTCCTGCGTTTAAATGCTTTGCCGTGCCCAGAAATGCATCAACGCCCCACGGCTGCATTTCGACTTTATAACCATTTTGCAAAGCTTCAATCACCAGAATTTGTATCGGCTGCTCGCTCCATTGCTGTTGCAAATATTGCATAAACCAGCGTCGCTTAGCATCGCCTTCGACTTTACGCGCTTCTTTGGCAGTGCGTTCAGCAGTTGCTAACACTTTGAATAATTCATCTTGATCATAAGGCAATTCCTCGCCCACCAAATGCGCGACTAATTGGCGTTGCATCACCAAATCTGCAAAACGGCGCAAGGGCGAAGTTAATTGCGTATAAACCGATAAACCTAAGCCGCTGTGTCCCGCAGGATGTAAAGACAAACTCGAGGCTTTTAATAATTTGCGCACTTTATGAAATGCCAAAGCATCGCAACTCATAGCGGGTGTAATCGGCTCGGCGGGCGGCTCTTGGGTGCGATAAATAATCGGCACTTGATGACGCTGCGCATATTTTGCCGCAATGTGATTGCCTAAAATCATCATTTCCGCAACCAACATTCTGCTTGGGGATTGCATGTCTAACATGCTGACTTCAATTTCACCCTGTGTCACTTTCACTTTATATTCAGGACGTTGTAGGGTAAATGCGCCCTCAGCAATACGGCGTTCATTTAATTGTTGGGCAATGTTGGCAAAGGCTCGCAATTGTTCAGTGATTGCGCCCGCGCCTTGGGCTAATAAATGATCGGCTTCAACATAGCTTAAACGTTGCTGCACTTGCACCGCTTCGCGGCTAATGGTACTGCGGATTAATTGCCCCGTTGCATCCACCCACGCCCGCAACACCACCGCAGAACGAATTTTATCCACACTTAAACTGGCAATATCGCAAGACACGCGCTCGGGCAGCATTAACACGGTTTGAGTGGGCAAATACACGGTCGTGCCGCGACGCATCGCTTCACGGTCTAAAACTTCACCACTCAACACCACGCTGGCGGGGTCAGAAATGGCAATCGTGAGTTTCCACAATTCGCCTTCTTGTTCAATCGCTAAAGCATCGTCAACTTCACGGGTTTCTTCATCGTCAATACTGAAAGCAAGCGGGGTAATTTCTTGAGTGGGATCGGCAACCCAATGCACAATTGCTTGTGCGGCTTCGGTCACGGCGGTGGAAAATTCAGGTTTTAAGCCTGCCACAATCACATCACGATCCGCGTCTTCGGGCAAACGCCCCAATTTTTGTAACACATCAAAAGCTAACTCGCGTGGACTGATGCGAATTTGCTCGGCAATTTGGGTGGCGAGTTCTTCAACAAATTTGTCATTATCCCCACGCAACCAACATTCCAAACGGTCTACAAAGGGTTGAATTTCTTCCGAAGCGGTGCAAGTTTCCAAATTACGTGCGGCATAATTCAGCCATTCAGTGGCTAAAGATTGGGCTTTAGCACGGTTTTGTTCGCGTTCCCGTTGTAATCTTAATTCTTGAATTTGTTCAGCACTGCGCGGCTCCCAAACTTTACCGCGCCGTTTAAAATACAGATGGTCATCGGCAATATTGCGCCAGATTGCGACAAAATGCTCCATGCTTAACTTGCCACCAAAATATAAATCTGCCAGTTCTTCGAGTGCGGAAATTTCCAGTTCTAAAGCATTTTCCCACAGCAAACTGACATCAATTTCTAGGCGTAATTGTTCAATATTGTGTTGTATTTTTTGAACTTTATCTTGCCAATCATTTTGGGAATGGGCCTGTGTCGCCGCTTGCCAAAGTAATTTATCTTCAGCAACCCGTAGTTCACGCCCTTTTTCATTGAGAGCTTGAATTTTATTTTTGACCCGTTTAGTGATACAGACGAGAATAATCTCATCATTTTCTTGGGCTGCCCAAATCTGTCCTTCAAAATCGGTCACAAGTTATTCCTTACAGGTCAAAGCCTACGCCGTAGCGGGCACATTTCAAACAATTGCTTGCAAACTTCTTGCCGTCCCCTAGGGCGTGTCATCAATTAAGTTTTAACGGAAAGTAGCGCGTTTAAAAACCTTTAAAGAAGCCCCAACCCCCTGAAGAGGGTTAAACACAAACAAGTTATTTAATATTTTAAGTCCCCTTTAGGGGATTTAGGGGCTGGTTTTAAGGTTTAACCCTCTTTAGGGGGTGGAGCGCAGTTAAAACTTAATTGATGACACGCCCTAATACCATAAAGCTTTATGCGGACGAAGCCTTCACATTGAAAGCATTATTATTTATTTTATGCACTTTGGATAGTTGTTACAGAGTATAGTGTTATATAACAATCGTTATAAGTTTAAATTTAATTATTTTAGGAGTTACGCGGTTGAACGAGACAGTTTATTTATTATAGATTTATGTAGATAACAATCTTAGGATATTTAGATGCTTATAGAAGTTACGCAGTTGATGTAATAAGCCATGAATTTTAAATATTTTTAGGAGTTACGCAGTTGAAACACGACTTCTTTTATTTACAATGAATTGTTTCTCGTTCCCACGCTCCCGCGTGGGAATGCCTATTGAGTCGCTCCAACGGCGCGTTTATGCTATCGATTAATACGATAAACTCAACTGCGTAACTCCTAAATTTTTAAGATTTCCAAATCACGTAAAATGCTTCTCGATTAAAACCTAGATGTTATCGCCCACCAGTGATAGCATCTTTTGTTTTTAGTCACGTCATAAAAACAAACGTATGAATACTGCAATCCCTGATTTCAAAACCGCGCAAGTCCTCGTGATTGGCGATGTCATGCTCGACCGTTATTGGCAAGGCTCAACCTCTCGTATTTCCCCAGAAGCCCCCGTTCCCGTGGTGCACATCAAACAACAAACAGAACGTGCAGGCGGTGCAGGCAATGTCGCCCTCAATATTAGTGCCTTGGGTGGAAAAACCACTTTATTAGGTGTGACGGGACAAGACGAAGCCGCCGATAAAATTCAACAACAATTAGCACAAGACAAAGTAGATTGTTGTTTTGTGCGCCTTGCCGACGCGCCCACAATTACCAAATTGCGCGTGCTCAGCCGTCACCAACAACTGATTCGCTTAGATTTTGAAGAAGCCTTTCACAGTTTAGACAGTACCCGCCTGCTGCAACATTTCGAGCAACAATTAACACAACACAGCGTGGTGGTACTTTCAGATTACGGCAAAGGCACGCTCGCAGACCCACAAAGTTTAATCCAAGCCGCCCGCGCCCAAAATAAACCCGTACTCGTCGATCCCAAAGGTTGCGATTTCCGCAAATATGCAGGCGCGACTTTAATCACCCCAAATTTGTCAGAATTTGAAGCCATTGTCGGACATTGTCGCAGTCAAGAAGAATTAGTCACACGCGGCGAAGCCCTGCGCGAGAGCTTAAATTTAGAAGCTTTACTCATCACCCGCAGCGAACACGGCATGAGTTTATTACGCAAAGCCCACCCGCCGCTGCACTTGCCCGCCCACGCCCGCGAGGTTTACGATGTCACTGGCGCGGGGGATACTGTGGTTGGCGTGCTTGCTGCATCCTTGGCAGCAGGACAAGATTTAGTCAGCGCGACTGCCTTGGCAAATCTCGCCGCAGGCTTGGTGGTAGCAAAATTGGGCGCAGCAACCGTCAGCGTTGCCGAACTCGCCCACGCCTTGCACGAGCACACAGGACAAGGAATTTCTGATTTAAACAGCTTATTAGCCGCCATTAATTCAGCCAAAGCCAACGGAGAAAAAGTGGTCATGACCAATGGCTGCTTTGATATTTTGCACGCGGGACATGTTCAATATTTGACACAAGCCCGTCAACTGGGCGACCGTCTCATTGTCGCGGTGAATGATGATGCCTCCGTGCGCCGCTTAAAAGGCAGCTCGCGCCCCGTGAATTCCGTAGAAAATCGTATGGCGGTGTTAAAAGCCCTGTCCTGCGTCGATTGGGTGATTCCCCTCGGTGAAGATACCCCTGAAGCTTTGATTTGCCAGTTACTTCCTGATATTTTGGTCAAAGGCGGCGATTATGAAGTGTCACAAATTGCAGGCAGCGATTGCGTACTGAAGAATGGCGGGCAGGTTTTAATTTTGGATTTTTTAGCAGGCTGTTCTACCACCGCAACCATTAAAGCGTTACAGCAGCTTACCACTTAGGATTTTAGAATTTTATGATTATAGTTACAGGAGCTTATGGGCTAATTGGAAGCAACATCGTGCGGGCTTTAAACCAGCGCGGACGTAGCGATATTATTGCCGTGGACAATTTGAGCAATGGGCAAAAATTTAAGAATTTAGTCGATTGTGAAATTGCCGATTTTCTGGATAAACATACGTTTTTAGAGCGCGTCAGCAAACGCAGTTTATTCACCCCCCAACATATTGATGCCATTTTCCATCAAGGCGCGTGCTCCAGCACCACCGAATGGGATGGCAAATATATGATGCAGAATAATTATGAATATTCTAAAGCAGTGCTGGATTACTGCTTAGCCTTTCGGATTCCTTTGTTTTATGCCTCCAGTGCCTCGGTGTATGGCGACGGCACAACTTTTCAGGAAACCCGTGAATTTGAAAGCCCGCTGAATGTTTACGGCTACTCGAAGTTCTTATTTGACCAATATGTGCGCCAACGCATACCGCTTGCGGTTTCCCAAGTGGTCGGTTTGCGTTATTTCAATGTCTATGGCGCACGCGAGCAGCATAAAGGCAGCATGGCAAGCGTGGCATTTCACTTCAATCAGCAGATTCTGAAAACAGGAAAGTTAAAGCTGTTTGAAGGCTGTGATGGTTATGGCAATGGCGAACAGCGGCGTGATTTCGTTTCCGTGGAAGATGTGGTGGCGGTGAATTTGTGGCTGATGGATCACCCGCTGATTTCGGGCGTGTTTAATGTGGGCACGGGGCGCAGTCAGACTTTTAACGATGTGGCGCGGGCGGTGATTGCGTGGCATGGCAGGGGCGACATTGAATATGTGCCCTTTCCTGAGCACCTGCGCGGCTGCTATCAAAGCTTTACCCAAGCGGATATTAGTAGCTTGCGTAAAGTGGGCTATGATGCAGATTTTTACACGGTGGAACAAGGGGTGAAGCGTTATTTAGACTGGTTAAATCGGGTTTAAATTTGTTTAAATAAGCTTCTGTGAAGCCCATGCGTAAGATGAGTTAAGTTAAGTCTTGCCTAAAGTATCATGAGGCTTTAATCGCATGAGACCTGCTCGTTTTTAAAGCCTAGCAGGTCTTGAATCCCCCGGGGAAATGCCTATTTACAGCTGGGAATACAGTGATAAACTTCTTTAAAAACGATCATAATGCTGCAATACATAATTCCGTCAAATGCTCTGCCAATTCTGCTTGAGAACCTTCTGCATACTCTGCAAAAATTTCAACTAAAGCTTCAACCGCAAGCTCTTCTTGTTGTACTGCCCGATGCAGCACGGGCAAAAATTCCTGCGTTAATAAATCTTGTGTCGAAAGGGTGGAAACCGTTGATAAATTTTTATCTAAGCTACCTAAGTAAATAATATTATTGTTATTATCTAAACCAACATTCGCTAAACTAAATTTAAATTCTGCAGGATAGCTGCACACTTCCCGATAAGAATTAAGTACGTTTTGAGCGCATGCGAGTAATTGTTGCGCAATTATTTCAGGATTTTCCGCATGAATCGCTACTTGCAAAACCTGTTCTAAACTGAATTCAGTGTGCAAAATTTGCCACAATCGCCAATTTTTACGTTCTTCTGCAATGACCACACAACGCTGCTCAGACAACAACGAACTGCAACGCAAATGCAGCGAAATTTGTTCTCGCAACGCAGTTTTCGCCCCCGCCAGTTCGGGATATTGCCAGGCTAATTTAGAAAAGCATCGCCAGCCTTCTCTCGTATTGACCACCCATGTACCATCTTCTTGCAAAGTCGGTTTAAGCGAATGCTGCACCACTTGATTTAAAATCAATTTGCCCGACAAAGGCGGCCAAATCCATTGGCTTGGGGTTTCTTCATCGGGAAATTTTGGCAGGCGTTTACTGTTACTTTTAAGTGCGACAGCCGCAAAAGAAACCCCGTTAGCAGGGGTCTCAGGTGCGGGTGGTACAAATTCTGTACTTAAAGTTTCGGGCGTACTGACAGTTGTTTTAGGAATTTCAGACGTGAGTGCAGACATTTTAGGAGAAGCAAATGCAGTGGGTTCTGTTAAACCTTGCTCAGTCGTGTTGAGTTCTTCGCTAATCTTTGCTTCAGAACACTCAGTGAGTTCGGGCAACTCGTCAAAATTTTGAGGCGCATTGGTAAACTCGTTCAAATCAGGCAAAGCGGCTAATTCTTTTAATACTTCGAACTCGCTTAATTCAACCGGTTCGTTAGGCACAGTCATTTCAACACTGGAACTGACATTGGCAATAGGCAAACTTAATGCAGGTAATTGGGTTTTCAAAAGCTCTAATAATTCTTCACCCGTACTTACTTTTGGGCGTGGCAAATGCGGCAACTGGCGGATATTATCCAAAATATTCAAGCGTTCCACCGCCAAACGTACCGCTAGAATGAAAGTTTCACGAATGCCTTTAGGCAAAGTGGCAGAACTTTCACTAAAACTTAATTCAGGATGATCATTAAAATACGCTTTTGCTTCAACTGCATGCACGGCGTGGGGCGAGTCTTGTTTATTTAATTGCACCACCATATCGACAGGCGCGTGACTGTGAATCGCTGCCAATTGTGCGCAGGCATGGTCAAAATACGGGAGAGAGGCTTGCAAATTTTTGGGTGAGCTGGCATCTGCCACAAAGACCACGGTATCTGCGGTGCTCAGTAAATAATCCCGATAGGGCTGCGCTGCGCTGTGGGTGGGCGTGCTCACGATTTGGCAAGCAATCGCTAAGCCTTTGAAAAAGCCACCCGTGTATTCTAGCCAGTCAAAATAGACCGTGGGGTAATCGGGCAATTCAGGCGTGAACACCGTATTCGTTTTGCCAAGCAGTTTGCCTAAGGCTTGCACACTGAGCGTTTTGCCCGCAGCGGGCGCACCATCGTACACAATCCGAACCACGACAACATCGCGGGTGGTATCAATTATTGCCATGTTTCCAGTCCTTACCTACACTATTTTTCTATGCTGAGAGATAAACAGTCCCGACGTGTGGCAAGCGACTCCATCCGTTGCTCGCCCCAAAATTGACGATTAAATTCTCAATCTAGCATAGCATTTTTAGGCTTAACCCGCATTCTGTTTTGATTTTGGACGCAGCAAGTTCACAGGTTTAGGACTTAAGCCTAAATCGCTGGCATGAAATGGGCGTGGGTGATAACCAAAATCATCCGTGGCGGGCTTATGGTCAAAACACAAATCTTGATTCATGCGATCCAGCATCGCAGGTGATAAATGCCGAAAACGCGGTAATTTGCGGGCAAGAGTCACCGCCAATTTAAACAATTGTGCAGGGATTGAAATGATTCTCGGCGGTTTACCTAAACTGTGAAACACCCCTTCGACCATTTCCCGATAACTCAAGGTTTGTCCACCACTTAAGTTATAAGCACGGTTATAAGTCAGTTCTTCGGCATAAGCTTGCACACAGGCGGCGGCTAAATCATCCGCATGCACGGGTTGGCGTAAACCCTTCCCTCCCGCAATCAGCGGGAAAAATCCAACGCGTTGAATGAAGTGGGCAATAAAACTGATATTTTTATCTTTGCCCGCGCCATAAATCAGCGTGGGTCTAAACACCGTCCAAGCAATTTGGCGTTCACGGCAGACCTTGGCGAGCGCGAGTTCTGCATCATTCAAACCTTGCACAATTTGACGTTCTTTCGGGTCGCTGGAACTGATTTTAGTAAAACAGCTTGTTGAACTGAAAGTAATCACCCGCTGAATCGGCAAAGGATTCGGTAATTCTGCCAACAGTTTCGGCAACAGCGGTAAGGGTGCGAGGTGAAATAAAATACTTGGGGCGACGGGTGGCAAGGCTTGGGTGTTTAAATCGA
Source organism: Pseudomonadota bacterium (assembly GCA_039799345.1). Classification (GTDB taxonomy): domain Bacteria; phylum Pseudomonadota; class Gammaproteobacteria; order Beggiatoales; family Beggiatoaceae; genus JAQTYU01. The sequence continues at coordinate 1,409 of JBDLSS010000446.1, read as the reverse complement.
GCTGTTGCCACATAATTCCTTGTGCGCTGGAGGGAATCGGGGCGCGGCTGATGGCAATCACCCGAAATCCCGCCGCTTGTAAACGCGGCAATAGAAAATGCCCTATTTGATTGGTCGCGCCTGTGACAAGAGCGATGGTTTGCGTAAAATGAGCAGGCATACATAATTCCTTTTATTTGTTGGTTAATTCCCTAGGAGCAGTTTATATGCCAAGTGATTTATTGCGGGGCGTGGGCTATTTTTTTTCAGGTATCAAACTGATTTTTCGCCCAAAATTACGCCTGTTTGTGATTTTGCCATTGCTGATTAATATCCTATTATTCAGCCTTGTTATTTATGGGGGCTGGATTGGATTACAACAGGGGATGATGACAATTCAGCACGGGCTGCCCGAAGCTTGGGCGTGGCTGCATTGGTTGCTGTATCCGCTGTTCATACTGCTTGCAGTTTTGATTTTTATATTTGGTTTCAGTAGCTTAATTAATCTCATCGGTGCGCCGTTTAATGGGCTACTTGCAGAGCAGGTGGAAATGCAACTCACAGGACAAGTCGTTCCGAATCTTGCTTTAAAAAACACGCCTAAAATCTTGTGGGCTGAAGTACAGAAAATTGCTTATAGTCTGCGTTATTTAATCCCGCTTGGAGTTATTAGTTTGATTCCCCTGATAAATTTTATAAGTCCCTTTTTATGGCTGTTGTGGGGCGCGTGGTTAATGAGTTTACAATATCTGGCTTATCCTTTTGAAAATCATGGCATCCTTGCCCCAGCGCAACGCGTACATCTTGCACGGCGGCGCGGACTGAGTTTGGGATTTGGGGGCGGGGTGCTGATTGTCAGTCTATTGCCAATTGTTAATTTTTTGGCAATGCCTGCGGCGGTGGCGGGCGCGACTTTGATGTTTCTGCGGGAATTTAAGGAACATAATTAATCTGGATTCTGAGCACTGCTAATTCTGCTGGGCTTTGAAAACATTTTTCTAATGGAGTTCTTATCTCAAACAGCATTTGGGAACGAGAAAAAACTAGGGGGTCAATTAGGTTTTAACAGAAAGTAACGCATTTAAAAACCTTTAAAGAAGCCCCCAACGCCCTAAAGGGGGCTAAACACAAATAATTTATTTAATTAGAAGTTACGCAGTTGAATAGGTAACTGTTTTATTTTACTGGAAATATTATTGTGCGGCGCACAATACTGACTCATTGTAAATAAAAGAATTAGTGTTTCAACTGCGTAACTCCTATTAATGTTTAATATTTTAAGTCCCCTTTAGGGGATTTAGGGGCTGGTTTTAAGGTTTAGCCCTCTTTAGAGTGGGGTGCAGTTAAAACTTAATTGATGACACGCCCTAAGCGACAGCGAAAATCCCGCTTTCTTTAAAAACGGGATTTAAAAAAACTCACAACTCAGT
>JBDLSS010000445.1:0-4675 GCA_039799345.1 Pseudomonadota bacterium | reverse complement strand
GCTTATTATTATTTATCAGTATTTTAGCTTGGTTAAATTTGCGGCGAGTATTTTTTATGCAAAAACTCACGGCGGAATCCTTGGCGAAAAGTGAGGAACGTTTTGATCTCGCGATGCGCGGCGCAAGCGATGGTTTATGGGATTGGGATATTGTGCACGATCAGGTGTATTATTCACCCCGCTGGAAAGCCATGCTCGAATTAACCACCCCTGAAGAAGGGCGACCGACATTGAATATTTGGTTGAGTCGCGTGCATCCTGAAGACATTGAGCGCGTTAATCAGGCTTTAGACTCCTACTTAGCAAAACAACAAGCCTATTTTCATGTGCTGCATCGAGTGCGAAATCAACGTGGTGATTATTTATGGTTATTGTGTCGTGCCATTGTGCTTTGGGATGAGCAGGGCAAACCTTTACGGATGGTCGGCTCGTTTGCAGATTTCACTGCGCAAAAACAAGCCGAGCAAGCCTTGCGTGACAAAGAAGCTTTTTTACGACTGATTATTGACCATATTCCACACATTATTTTTTGGAAAGATCGCAACTCTGTGTTTTTAGGCTGTAACCAAAAATTGGCAGTAATGGCAGGGAAAAAATCACCCAATGAAGTCGTGGGTAAAACTGATTATGAGATGGTGTGGCATGAAGACGCTGCCACGTTCCAAGCTAAAGATCGCGAGTTGATGGATGCAGGTCAACCGTTGTATCACTTTATAGAAGAACTACAAACTATTGATAATAATCTAATTTGGTTAGAAACCAATAAAATTCCTTTGTACAGCGAGTCTGGGCAAATTATTGGAATTTTAGGGGTCAGTGAAGATGTGACTCAACGCCGCTTTGCAGAAATCGCCTTGCAACAAGCCAAAGAAGCGGCGGAAGTTGCCAATCAAGCCAAGAGTGCATTTTTGGCGAACATGAGCCATGAATTACGTACGCCACTCAATGGCGTATTAGGTTTTGCCCAAGTCTTAGAACGTGACCCGAGTTTGAATCAAAAACAATTAGAACATGTGTCTGTGATTCGGCGTTGTGGTGACTATTTGCTGACCTTAATCAATGATATTTTGGATTTATCTAAAATTGAAGCGGGACGGGTCGAACTTTATCCCACCGATTTTCATTTTGGCGAGTTTTTGCAAGGCGTGGTGGAATTATTCCAAATGCGTGCCGAACAAAAAGGCATTCGTTTCCGTTATGAAACCTTATCGCAGCTGCCGCACGGGGTGCGTGCTGATGAAAAACGTCTGCGCCAAGTGTTAATTAATCTCTTGGGAAATGCGGTAAAATTCACAGAGTATGGCAGTGTTACTCTCAAAGTTGGCTATGATCAAGGTGGCATACGTTTTCAGGTAGAAGACACGGGCATAGGGATTGCGGAAGAAGATTTGACTAAGATTTTTTCGCCTTTTCAACAAGTTGGTGAAGCGCGTTACCATGCCGAAGGCACAGGTTTAGGACTTGCCATCAGCAAACGTTTAGTCGAAATGATGGGCGGAGAATTGCATGTTGAAAGTCATCTGGGACATGGGAGCTGTTTTTGGATTTGTTTAGAATTACAAGATGTGTCTTCGCTGCTAAAAATTAAAACCGTGGCAAATCCCAAAATTATAGGTTTTAAACAAAGCTGCCGTAAACTCTTACTGATCGATGATAAATGGGAAAATCGCGCAATTTTAGTCAATTTACTGACTCCATTGGGTTTTAGCGTGACCGAAGCCAACAATGGCGAAGAAGGTGTCGACATGGCAAAACAGACGCATCCCGATTTAATCATCACCGATTTAGTGATGCCTGTGATGGATGGTTTTGAAGCGGTACGTCGCATTCGCCAACATCCAGAACTACAAAACACCGCAATTATTGCCGCCTCTGCCAGTGTGTTTGATTATCACCAACAAGAAAGTCGTGCAGCGGGCTGTAATGACTTTATTGAGAAACCTATTCGTTTAGACTTGTTACTCGAAAAAATTCAAAAATTGCTTCAATTAACTTGGATTTATGAACAAGCAGACAACGCAGCTCCACCAGAAAATGCTATGCTAACCGCTCCGCCTCTCAGGCTCTCGGCAAACGTGCATTGCAATCCCGAACAGGCAACTGAATTATATGAATTAGCACGCAGTGGGGATATTGAAGCATTGTGGGAACAATTGGAAGTTTTAATTCAAAACTCCGAAGCTGCAACCCAAATATGGGCAAAACAACTTTTACAATTGAGCAAGGCGTTTAAAGTTGATGAAGTTGCTGTGCTTTTAGAGCCTTACATGAGACCTCAGCCATGACGCTTGAAACTTCTAAATATAAATTACTGATTGTTGATGATATTGCTGAAAATATCAGTGTATTATTTGAATTTTTAAGCAAAATGGGTTTTAAAGTTTTGGTTGCCCAAGACGGGAAATCTGCGATTCAACGCGCCGAATATGCCCAGCCTGATGTAATTTTGCTGGATGTGATGATGCCGGGGATTGATGGTTTTGAAACCTGTCGAATTTTAAAATCTCAAGAACAAACCCGCGATATTCCCATTGTGTTTATGACAGCCTTGGCAGATACCGTTGATAAAGTCAAAGGTTTTAGCTTAGGCGCGGCAGATTACATCACCAAACCGATTCAGCATGAAGAAGTTTTAGCCCGCATCAATGCCCAATTAAATATTCGTAAATTACAGCAACAATTGATTGCCCAAAATGCACAGTTACAGGCTGAAATCGATTCACGCATTCAAATTGAAAATTCTTTACAGAAAAGTACCCATCTTTTAGAAACGCATACCATTGAATTGCAACGCCGCAACATGGAGTTGCAAGCCTTTTCGCGCACTGTGGCACATGATTTAAAAAATCCCTTAAATGCGATTATTGGTTACACAGGAATGTTGCTCGAAGAAAGTGAAGAAGGACATTTCGTTAAAGATGATTTTGTGAGTTTATTGCATTCGGTGGATCGTTCGGCACGGAAAATGGTGAGCATTATTCAAGCTTTATTGTTGTTGGCGGGGGTTGCCCAGCACAGTCAAGTGGAAATTAGTCCCTTAAATATGGACGAAATTATTGAGCAAACTAAGCAACGGCTTGCTTATATGCTGGAAGAATATCGGGGCGAAATTATCCTGCACCGTCCTTGGGTGGCTGCCAAAGCTTACGCGCCTTGGGTTGAAGAAATTGTTAGCAATTATGTGAGCAATGCGATGAAATACGGCGGCAGACCACCGCGTATTGAAATTGGCAGTCAGTTGCAAGAGGATGGCATGGTACGTTATTGGGTGCTGGACAATGGGCAGGGTTTAAGTCCTGAAGCGCAAGCCCAATTATTCACCCCATTCACCCGCCTGCACCAAGACACCGCTGAAGGACATGGTTTGGGCTTGTCTATCGTGCATCAGATTGTAGAAAAACTCGGGGGCACCGTGGGTGTAGAAAGCGCAGTTGGACAAGGGAGTCGTTTTTATTTTACCCTGCCTGCGGTCGCCAGCGAATAATAAACTGTTTGAATTCACAAAACCCCTATAATAAATTCAATAGGCTCACGCTACTCCATCCAAAGGAACTGGTACAGGACTCGTACCCATGTTTAACAAATCACCTTCTATCAAATCGATGTCGTTATACATGTTGTTTACCGTGGCAATCACCTTGGTATTGTTCACCAGTATCTTCCTGCATCGTTATTTTTTATTACAAAATGAATTTGCAGGGGTGCGTTTTGAGCGCGAAGTGTCCTTACATTTCAATAAAATTCACAAAGAAATCGAACAAGCCACCCAAAACCTACAACGTTTACAAGGCTATGCCTCCAGCCTGATTTCTGAACAAATCCCTCCCGAAGCCGCTGCGCAAATTCTCAAGCGGATTATGGCAGAAAATTTACAATTCCAACCCAATCAATACAGTGCGCATGTCGCGCTCGAACCGCACAATGCTCAGAAATTTTTTAAGCAAGATGCGTATTTATTAAGCGTGCATAAAAATTACCCACAACGCGGCACGCCCGAATATTCGCACGTCAGCAACATGATTTCAGGGGTGTGGGGCGAGCCGAATTATTTGCAAGAAACCGCCTACATGCTGGCAAAACGCAGCCCCAGCATTCAAATTACCCCGATTTATTTTGATGAGTCTTATTTGAACGTCTGGGTGTTCACCGTGGTGCTGGGCTTGTATGAAAAAGACAATTTTCAGGGCATGGTGTCGATTGATATTTTATTAGACAGCTTATTTGAAGAAATCGAACATATTAATTTTGGGAAAACGGGTGGCGTATTTCTCGCGAATTACAACACGGGACTGTTATTAACCAAAGTCGGCAGCAAGTTTGGCACGGGCGTGGGGATTCTGGGCGAAAAAGAACGCATGGCATATAACCTCTATGGCAATGTGCAAGACCAAAAAGCTTGGCAAAATATTCTAGGCAACAACACCCCTTCAAGCAGTATTCGCGGGGTGAATCGGCGCATGTATCATATTTCCTCCAAGCAATTGGAGCATTTGCCGTGGTCGATTGTCACCTACCAAAGCCAAAACGAATTACAGTATGATTTGCATTACGGCTTTTTTATTTTTATCTTTTTGGGCGCGGCTGCTTTAACCACTTTGGCGGTGATGGCATTGATGTTTAGCCATAATTTAAGCGTGCCGATTTTGAATTTAATCCATGTGATGAAGCAGGTGAA
>JBDLSS010000444.1:0-6861 GCA_039799345.1 Pseudomonadota bacterium | reverse complement strand
TTATGGGGACGAACATCCGTTGTTGGATTTGTCTTCATATCAGACACAGCAAAGATTGGGTTGATACCAATAAGAGGCTTTGCATACGACTTGTCACGACTCCACTCGATAGCTTCTTGCTGAGTTTGGATACTCCCAATTTGCCGTCTAGGATTATAATCTGGCTGAGTCGACGCACCATTATTCCAACCCCGAATAAACTCCCCTCGTAAATCAGGTAGTGCAAAATAAATATTCGAGCCTGAAGGAGCGTAAGCTAAAGTACCGCTTGTTTCGATAATGAACATGAGGTTATCTAGGCTTAATTGCCCATTAACAAGGAATGGTACTTTTTGACCATTTGCTTCCATCCAATTAGTAGGACAACTCATCTTGCTAAAAGCAGCTACCGTTCCTAAAGGTGTGCTATCAGCCACATTCAGCGTTAATTGCACCCCATAAGTATCAGGAGCAATTGAAGCTATTTTCGTTTTCGCTGCCAGCACGTCATCTTGAGTTACAAGACCTTTTTGTACCTTCTGTAAGAGAGGCGTAACTGCTTGTGTCATAATTTGTTGTTGTTGCGTTTGTGTAGGTATACTTAATGCAGCCGTGGCTGGCAAGTTAAACCCAGCAGCAATAAGTAATGATAGTGACTTTATGTGGAGCTTCAAAATTCAATCCTTTGACAGTATTAAAAATGATGGTTATGTTGTAGTTCGTATGCAGGTGGCGTTTAAACACATTCCTACCGACATGTTTAACGAAGTGACTACAGATTATCTGGAAGCCCGTGAAAACAGAATCCCCTGCATTTAAGAATGCGCCATTTCTTATTAATTTATTGTTTATAAAAGAAAATAAAAGTATTTTTTCAAATGTTATGCGTATGAAAAAACACTATAAATTCGCATTCTTATAAACATCTGAAAATACAGGTAAAAATAAAAGAAATTTTTCTGCTGACTTATCCACATTTTTTCCTATACTTAACGAGTACAGCGACCCTACATTTTTGGAAAAAACACGATGTCAGACAAAAATAAAGAAGAATTTGTTCGGCGTTTTGAATTTTTTATCGCTAGGCGTAGTCGTGATGCCAATCTCAAATTGCCGCTAATTTTACAAGAACTGACTGAACGTTTGGCAGTGGTGAAAGAGACGGTTGCCTTATGGCGCAACAAAAATAAGCCCACCGTGCCCAGTCGGCAAAATTACCCCTTACTGGGGAAAATCCTACATTTAACTTCTCAAGAATTAAACGAGCTGCTATTTTTGGCGGGTCATAATGCCTTGTCTAATGAAGAAATTATTCTGCACGACAAAGTTATTTGGCAACAATATATTTCCTATTTTCAGTTTTTTAGCGGGATTATGGGAGAATCTGCCTTATCGCGGGTGATTCAACACTTTTCCAGTCCCAGCGGTAAAATTCAGCCGTGGTTACTGTGCACTCAAAAAAACCAATTTCAATATTTTCATCTGGCAGTATTAAAAGGATTTTTTGCAAAACGCTTTGATAAATATCGTTTATTGGAAATCATTCCTTCCAAGATTACCGATGAAAATGCTTATTTTGCAGATTTAACCAAACAGATTTTTGGCAGTGCGGATAACATTAAAAACACGACTGAGTTTCAGTACGCGTTAGAAAATTATGTCTATCAATATCCTACCTTACTGCTCATTCATCACTTTGGTGACAACAAAAATGCAGAAGCTTTGGCGCAGATTTTAAGAGCGATTTATGATAAACAAGGCAATAAAAACTCATTATTAATTTTATGGATTGCAGGCAAAGAATTAGCCTATCTTCATGCCAAGCAAGCCACTGATTCTTTATTAAGTATTGCTCGCGTACAACATTATAAAACTACTGATGTTGATGTTGCCTTAGCGGCGCATGAATACTTCTCTAGCATGGGTAATCTTGCGACTATTCCCATCAAAAAAATCTTTGCCGATACGGGCGGAGAATACCATTCAGTTGCATTTTTTCTCGAGTATTTCAAGCAACATCATGAATTACCCTGTGTGCAACAGTTAAAAAATTATTTGGCAGAAATGCCATTATTTCACAGTTATTATCAAATTAGCCAACAATTACATAGTTTTCTGCAAAAGGAAGAAATCTATATTATGCCCGTACAATTGGGTTTTAACGCGCTATTAAATAATTTGTATTGGGATCATTTATTGCGTTTTGCTGAGCAAGATAAATTAGTGTGGATTAATCCTTCTATTCGTGAAATCGGGTTGGAAGTCACTGCAATTGCATCAGTTGTTTGATATAAATTCATGAATATATTAAAAAAACTGGCGTTTATTCTATCATTGTCTTTAAGTGTGGTGTTGATAGGAAAAGTATTACTTCCGCATCCGCTCATTGCCTCCGCAAAAAATTATTATTCGGTGATTGAGTCGATAAATTCGCGCTCAATTTCAACAAGTTTAATGTTATTTTGGATTGTATTCAGTTTATTTGTGCTGTGGATTGGAGTGCGTTATATTCGACTTTATAATGACCCGCTAATTAACTATATTCTTAATAATCTTAAACGCTTACTCGTTGAAGTCCCGATTACGGAACTTGAAAAAGTCAGTATTCATCTTGATAAAATAAATCAGCTCGAAAAAGTGCTGGAGTATAATAAAAGCTCGCGTGAATCTTTAAACTCTGCGATTCGATTTGCAAAGCATTCTGCGAATATTCCCGTGTGTATTGAAGAACTTCAGAAGAAAATCGGGTATCGCGATTACAGCAATACTAAACGCATTCAATCCACCGTAGTGCGTTCACAAAATCCCCGTTTAGTGCAACTCAAACTCAATGCCAATTGTCCATTGCCATTTTCAGAGTTGTATATTTTCTTCCCTAAACCTAAACAAACTGCTTCACAATTAATTGATTTTCTAGTAAATCATGTGCTGTTTGATATTACCTTGGTTATCACTCTCGACCCCAAACAGCAGGCACAATTCAAAGCACTGCGCACGGATAAAAGCACCAATATTGTTATTTTCAGTCTGCCCGAGCTGACTGAGTTATTTTTAGCAGAAAACTCCTTGGTGGTGTTGACGGGAATTTGTGCCAAACAATTAAATCTCGCGCATGTGTCGCCTTATCAATTATTTGCAGGGATAAATCGCAGCATTAATTTTTTTGGCAGACATTCGATTATCAAGCAAATCATGACCCCACCGCTTAAAAATTATTTGGTGTGTGGTGGGCGTTTGTTGGGAAAATCCAGCCTGTTAAAAGCGGTGGAACGCGCTTATCAATCGCATCCACGCATCAAATGTTATTACTTGGTGTTGGCGGGCGATAAGTTGGTCAGTGAAATGGCGTATGCCTTGGGGCTTTCTCATCAGGCATCCATTGATGATGTGATTATCAAAATTCGTCAGGCATCAAACGAGCAATATTTATTTCTGATTGACGAAGTTGACAGTTTTATCAAAGCGGACAGAGAACGTAATTATTTAATTTGTCGGCATTTATTGAGTATTAGCCAAACCGAAACTTGTCATTTTATTTTGACAGGATTCTGGGAACTGTATCAGTCGATTTTTTATGAACCTTTGTCGCCTTTGAAAAACTTTGGGGATTTTATTCAACTCGCTGAATTAGAAGAAGATGCTTGTCGAAAATTAACAACTGTTCCTATGAGTTGGCTGAATATCAAATATCAACCGCATAATATTCACGACAAAATTATTAAAATGGTAGGGCAGCGCGCCAATTTGGTGGCGATGGTTTGCCATGCTATTTTGAAAAAAATGCCTGATCAAGAAATGCTGATTCTTGAGGAGCACATTGAAAAAGCATTTTTATATCCTGATGTGATTGATTCCTTGGGTTTAGGCTCGTTCAGCTCATTTGTGGATAATGAAGATGATGCGCGTTTAGACCGCATTGTGATTTATTTGTGTTTTTTAAAGCAAAATGAAATCAAATATGAGGTTTTAAAGAAGTTTTTGGATGATACGAATTATCCGTATCATTCGACACAGTTACAAAAATCATTGATGCGTTTGGCGTTGACTTATGTGTTAAAGCGCGATGATCTTAGTTTTACCTACAGTTTTTGTGTGCCTTTGTTTCCGAAATTATTGGAACGTTATGAAATTCCAACCCGTTTGCGGGAAGAGTTTGAGCAGCTTTCGCTGGTGTTGCCTGAGATATTTTAAACTGGAAAAAGACCTAGCAGGTTTTTGAAACCTGCTAGGTCTAAGGTATGAATACATCAAAAACTATTTTTTGATTGAAAATGCTAAGGGATTAGTATTTGTGATTAACGAGCCATCGGAGAGACGATAACCAAAATGCACCTGCAATTCTCCATCCGCTATGAGTTTACCCTTATAAACATCAACGGGATTAACACGTTCTAGGACAACGCCTTGTTTAAATGGCACGAGATTGGTGTTGTTAGCGTCCCAACTTTTTACTGTACCTGAATTATCTAACATGAAGCTGTGAGATTCAGACCAATTAAGACCAAGGGGCAGATAGCTCGCGTAAACAAAGAGGTCTACAGTTTTCCCAATATGTTCAGGGGCAGCAATAATACCCACTTGAATATTAATCGGTTCGCTAAGTGATAAGTTGGTGATATTGCCTTGCTGAACTTTATCATTGACACTGACTTGTGCGGCAAAATCAGCGTCTGAGGCGATTTGTTCGCCTTTAGCATTTCTGGCGGTTGTGCCGAGCAGATGTGAAACAGAAGCATCTAAAACAACATTTTTATCTTCAAATGTGACATTATGCCCAATAATCACGTTGCGTAAGATGGCATTGCTCGCAATACGAGTATTATTGAGTAAGATAAATCCGCCTGTTGCGCCTTGGATTAAGCCTGCAAGAATACCACCTGTTAATACCGTTTTGTTTTCCAGTGTGACATCTCGTATGGTTGAAGTCGCACCATTTTTGATATAGCCCTTCAATACACCACCGACCAATTCTGAGCCTAAAAACTCAATATCTTCTAAGATACCTTCGTTTTTCATATAGCCTGATAGTTTACCGCCTTTAACCTTGCCTTGTTTGCTAATAGTTGAACTGGATAGATCGCCTTGATTAATAATCGAACTGGCTATGACTACGTTTGAGACACTACTCTTTTCTGTCAGGGTAATAGGGGCATCGATTATTTTCCCATCACCCGAATAAACCCCATCAATCACTGCGCCAGCGACTAAAACGCCACTTGAGAAGCTGGGGGCTGTGGTAACATAAACTTGAGGGACTAAGTCGGTCTCATCTTCAAAAATGACATTTTCACCCCGAATGACATTTTCTCTGGGTATTTGCGTACCCTTTGTGATAAAAACATTTTTTAATAAGACTGTAGCACCTGGTTGCACACGAATAACACCTGCTAATTTCCCCCCAGAAATGACTGTATTTTCCCCCAGTTCAACATCTCGCAATGTGCCCGTGCTGAAAATCTTGCCTTTTAATTTGCCGCCTTTTAATTCTTTGCCATGAAACTCGAAATCTTCCAATTCGCCTTCATTGTGGACATATCCAGCCAGTTTGCCGCCTTTGATTTTGCCATTTTTATGAATGACTAAGTCGATTAAGATGCCCCAGTTGATAATAATGCTTTCGATAATAAGCTTGGAAACAAAGCCACGTTTACCGAAAGTCAGGGTAATAGTTATGGTTTTACCGTTGCCGTTGTAAACATCATCAATCGTTTGGTCGGGTGTGAGGTCTGGGGGTAGGGTTGCGGCATCGGGAGGGACTTCTCCGATTTTTTCGGAGGTGACGTTGATTATATTGCCTGAGGGGTCGTATTTATACCCCAGTTTGGTATTGGGGGTGTTTGCAAGGATTAGACGGTTTAATGCGTCATGCTCATACGTTAATGAGTAGGCTTGTCCTGTGAGTAGCAGGCTGATGGCAAGGCTTAAGGTTTTTACGGGTAGTCTTTTGTTCTGGAGCATGATGTTTTTTCCTGAACATCGAGGGGGTTAATTTTATTGTTTGTACTGTTCTTTTTGGAATTATCGATAATGATATTTACAAGCCAGAATAATCAGTGTGTCGTCTTCAATTTTGTACACTAGACGGTGTTCATCATTAATTCGTTTTGACCAATAGCCTTTCAATTCATGCTTTAAGGGTTCTGGTTTTTCAATGCCTGCGTATGGATTACGCAAGGTGTCTGTAATTAGGTTTACAATACGTTGGTATAATTTTTTGTCTTCTGTTGCCCATGTGCTGAAGTCTTCAAATGCCTGCTTTTCAAGTGCAACTTTCATTGCAGACTATCCACATCTATCATTACTAAATCGCGATGTTGTTCTACGTTTTCTAGGGCTTCGATTAATCGCTGACGGTTTACTGGATTGTGTAACAGATAAGCAGTTTCGTCCTCTGTCTCAAGTTCGTTGACTACAATTTCAATTTGCTTGTATTTGAATAGGGTTTTAAGGGCAAGCAGAAAATCATCATCCAATTCATCTGCATTAAGTTTGTAGGTGGTTTGCATCGTGAACTCCGTTATTTCACCGCACTTTTTTCTTTTTTTCTTGTTCCCAAGCGTTGCTTCACAGCCATTAAGTTAAGGATAAAAAGGAACTATAGTTATAGACAAAACACACAGGAAAGTCTCTCATGTTAAAAAAGCTTAGGGTTAACTCAAAGTGGAGAGCTAATCCACAGGGAAAATTTCAAAGAGCAACATCGCGCTCACCCCACAGACTTCACACGGAATAGAAAACTAAGCTTCCCTTTATTAGTGACGCTTTTATTGCAAAAAGGAGTGAAGTCCATGCAGCTGTTATTAAACGAGATGAGTCTTCATTTGGGAGTCACTCCTGTCAGTCACAGTGCCTTTAGTCAGAGAAGAATGCAGCTCAAACACA
>JBDLSS010000443.1:0-13140 GCA_039799345.1 Pseudomonadota bacterium | reverse complement strand
CAATCGCACAGCCGCCGGGCAGTGACACTTGTGCTTCGCCAAAACGTGCCAGCAAAGGCCCTAAAACCAAAATTGAGGCGCGCATAGTTTTGACTAAATCATAAGGTGCGGTGCAGGTGTGCAGCTTGTTGCTGTTGATTTCGATGTTCATTTTTTCATCGACCACCAGCTCCACGCCCATGCGCCCGAGCAGGCTCATCATCGTGGTAATATCTTGTAAATGCGGTACATTGCTAATATAACAGGGACTTTCTGCCAATAAGGTGGCGGCAAGAATGGGCAAAGCTGCATTTTTTGCCCCTGAGATGCGAATTTCCCCCATTAAGGGAGTTCCGCCAGTAATCTGTAGTTTATCCATTGTTCATTAACTATTTTGTAGAATTTAAAGTTTGCCATTGTTCTGGCGTGTAGGTTTTCAAACCGAGGGCGTGGATTTCGTTGGTCTGCATCCGATTGCCCAAGGTGGCGAACACCACTTGATGGCGTTTAATTGGGGTTTGTCCTGCAAAGCTTGCAGAAATAACCACCGCTTCAAAGTGTACGCCGTCGTCGCCTTGAACGTGCGCAATTGCACCGGGTAAACCTGCTTCTATTATTTGTTTAACTTGTTCTGGATTCATCATGAGTTCGCTTGAATGGCTTAAAAACAGATAACGGAATGTAAGGCTGTTCCATTACATTCCGTTGATTTATGGTGTGTCTGAATCAGGATTTACAGGATTAAAGGATTTTCAGAATTATACTTAAAATATAATTGATATTGGCGGGTAATCCTGTCAATCCTGATTCAGACAATAAGTAGGCTAAGCTTTCCCCTTTTTCAAAGGGGGTGAAAACATCATTATCTATTTAGCACTACCAAATATTTTTAACTGCGCCCCAACCCCCTAAAGGAGACTAAAGACACAGATTAATTCTTTAAAGTCCCCTTTAGGGGATTTAGGGGCGCATTTGATATTAACCCAAAGATTTCTCAGAAACGATAACCCCATCTTCATCTGCATAAAGATAATGACCGGGAAAAAAGGTGATGCCTGCAAAGTTGACGGGAATATCTTTGTCGCCACGTCCGCGCTTTACGCTTTTTAGCGGATGGGTATTTAAGGCTTTGATACCGATGTCCATTTGGTTAATCGTGGCAGAGTCACGAATACAGCCATAAACGACAATGCCAGCCCAGTGATTATCTATCGCTAATTTTGCCAGCAAGTCGCCAACCAAGGCACAACGCAGAGAACCGCCGCCATCGACGACTAAAACTTTGCCCGCGCCTGCTTCACCTAAAATATCGCGTACTAACACGTTATCTTCGTGAACTTTCAGTGTGACGATTTGCCCACCGAATGAGGTTTTCTTGCCAAAGCTTTTAAACAAGGGGTCTGCAACTTTGACGAGGTCGGGATTTTCATCGCATAGATCAGCAGTTTGATAGCTCATGTGCATTCCTTAAAATATGGGATGGGATAAAATTAAAATACATTATAAAGCATGTTATCGTAATTTTCTTAGGCGTTTGTCTGAACCACGCAATCTTACTTAACATACATCCACAATTAAACCTTGAAGACATTTTTTAGACTTTTTAAGATAGTTTAAGAAAAAGATGTTAGTTGCGCGTTTAGAATAAAAGCAATATAATACGCGACTTCAAAACGTGTGCCGATGTAGCTCAGTCGGTAGAGCAACTGATTCGTAATCAGTAGGTCAGAGGTTCGATTCCCCTCATCGGCACCAGTTTCTTTGAAAACAGCAGTTTTCCCTTCATTTTTATTCCGCTATTTCCCTGATTTATCCAATCCATTGATCTATCACCAATACTTAATACTGAGTAAAGTTTTTCTCGTCTGAATTTTCACATGTTATCGACATCAAGCACCTGAATTAACAGGGTTACGCATTGTAGAAATTCGGATAAATGCGTATAAATTTTTTCGATTTCAATGATTTCAAAAAGTTATAATAATATAGTTAAGTAAGACACAAGCTGTAACTCATAAATTTTAACGCTCGTGCGCTGTCTCAGGCACATGATTACGTGGCTACTTCGGTTGGGTCAAACCTGTCGGCGGTGCAACATCAGGATTGTTCGGATCGGGTAAATAACGTTGGTATTCACGCAATTCTGGGCTGTTTAAACTGGCATTTTTAATCACCACGGGACGCAAGAAAATGACCAATTCCGTTTTAGAATAAGCATCATTACGATAACTAAATAAATCCCCTATCAAGGGTAAACGCGCCAAAGTGGGTACGCCGTCATTTTTCTGGTCAATTGTGTCCTGCATCAAACCGCCAATAATTGCAATATCACCATTAGCAACTTTCAAAATTGACTCAACTTCACGCACTTGAATTTCAGGAATCCGACTGACGACTCCCGCTTTTGCCAGCGAGGGCGTTGGATCATTTACAAAGCCAATCACGCGGGAAATAGTCGGGCGCACATTCAAAGTAATGACATCATCATCGCCGACTTGTGGGGTCACATTCATCATTAAACCCACAGGTAAAAAACGTGGGGTTGCCACATTTTCCAGCGACAAGTTGACACTACTAATACCACTGGTGCTGGTAGGATTGGTAATTGTTGGCGCGGAAAAAGTAAAATAAACAAGGTTATCAACGACTTTTAAAATAGCACTTTGATTATTCAGAGCCATAATTTTGGGGCTAGATAAGACCTTCACCGAGCCAAATTGTTCCAACATCCGCACGGTTGCCGAGACATTACCCAGCGGACTGTTCGCATTGTTGTAACTGACCGCATAATAAGGATCAGTGGCAACATTACCCGCCAAGGTGCTTTGGGTATAACTATAATCTCCAGAAATTCGTTTCCAATCCACCCCTGCCTGATATTGATCATTTAAACGTACTTCGGCAACAGTGGCTTCAATCAACACTTGACGCTGCACCCCACGCACCACTTGGTCAATGAATTTTTGAATTTCTTTGTGTTGCCGCGAGGTGGCACGCACGGAAAGCACGCCACTTTCAGGATTGACAATCACATCATTGCTAGAACGCACTAGGTTATTACCAGAACTCATGGTTTGGGTCGCCCCCCCCGCGCCTACGGTAGTCGCCTGCCCTAAAATTGCGTGAATGTTATTGCTTAAAGTTTGCCAAAAATAATTATTAGAAACATTTTTGATTTTGGTGGTCGAATTATTTTCACCCGAACCTGAAGTGCTCGCACTGGCAGAACCACTAGAGCCGCCCGAGCCGCCTGTTTGAGAAATATTAACCCGATCCACATTAGAAATAATTTGGGTGGCTAAAGTCATTTCATTGCTGCTTTCTCGTGCAATATTGACATAACCCACTTTATAAATATTTAAATAGGGTGAATCTGGACGAATACTTAAATTTGTGCCTTCAATTTTGTACAGTAAATCCACCTGACTGGCAATACGTTCCAAAATCTGGGGTAAAGTTTGCTGAATTGCATTTAAAGTCACTGCACCCGTCACATTCGGGTGAATATCTAAATTCATACCTGC
Organism: Pseudomonadota bacterium; assembly: GCA_039799345.1. Taxonomy (GTDB): domain Bacteria; phylum Pseudomonadota; class Gammaproteobacteria; order Beggiatoales; family Beggiatoaceae; genus JAQTYU01. The sequence goes on along the minus strand of JBDLSS010000443.1, from coordinate 9,637 downwards.
ATCGCGCGACAAGGCGAATAATAAATCGCGCACGGCGATGCCATTTACAACAACGGTATAAGTCTCTAAAGGTGCTGCGGCTTGAGGCGGTGGCACAAATGGTACTTGATGCACAGGAGTGGGAATATGATTTGCCTTGGGCAGGGGGGGCAGATTTTGGGTACTTAAATGTCCTGGAGAAGGTGTGGGCGGTTGCGGCGCACAGGCGGCAAGTAATGCGACGCCCGTCATCCCAAAAAATTTAAATTGTCCTGTATAACCAACTAATTTTTTTAATCGCATAACGGCGTAAATAAGTAATATCCTAGAAAAGTGGAGAAGGAAATGCTGAATCAGAGATGAGACAGTCCAAAACTAACATAGAGATTTCAGCATGTGTGCTGTCATTCTAAACAGTTCACACACCGTAACTTCTGATTCAAACTTGCTCGAAATAGGTTTTTTTGGTAGTGCTAAAAAACGGAGGATTGTCTGAATCAGGATTGCCCTGAATTAAGCAGGATTAAACCCTAGGGCGTATCATCAATTAGGTTTTAACAGAAAGTAGCGTGTTTAAAAACTTTTAAAGAAGCCCCCAACCCCCTAAAGGGGGCTAAACACAAACAAGTTATGTAATGTTTATAGGAGTTACGCGGTTGAAACACTAATTCTTTTATTTACAATGAGTTAGTATTGTGCGCCGCACAATCGTGTTTCCAGAAAAATCAAACAGTTACCTATTCAACTGCGTAACTCCTAGTTTAATATTTTAAGTCCCCTTTAGGGGATTTAGGGGCTAGTTTTAAGGTTTAGCCCTCTTCAGGGTCGGGCGCAGTTAAAACTTAATTGATGACACGCCCTAGTCCTGTGAACCCTAATTTAGACAATAAACAGCTAAAATCCTTAGCGGTTTATCACTGCCCGTTGTTTAACGCACTAACTGTAAAAATTGTAGATGTGTTTTGTGATAACACTGTTCTAAAGATTTTACCAATTCTTGTAGGCTTTCCCAATCTTTCTGCTGACAAGCTGCTTCGATTTGCGAACACAGCTTTGCAAACTGTACCGCCCCTAAAGTCACTGAAGAACCACGCAATTTGTGGCAAAGCTGCTGGATTTTTTGAGCATCGTGCATTTGCAAAGCGAGCTGAATTTGTTGAATTGAATCCGTGGTTTGCGTGATAAATAAATTTACAATTTTTTGTAGAGCATCCGCCGCAATATGGGTTTTGAGCTTGGAGAAAGTTTTCGAGTCAACCCATTCGCCATACATATCCGACTGTATTTTAGGTAGTTCAGGTGTGGGCGCAGGCAATTTGAGAATTTTAGCACGCCATTTATGCAAGATATTAATCAAGTTTTCCAGTTGCACGGGCTTACTTAAATAATCATCCATTCCGGCTGCGAGACATCTTTCCCGATCTTGACTTAAGGCATTGGCTGTTAAAGCAATAATCACGGGGCGTTGACTGCGATAACGTTCAATCACCTCTTTGGTTGCCGCCAAACCGTCCATTTCAGGCATTTGCATATCCATGAAAATTAAATCGTAGGGTTGACGCTCCAAAGCTTGTAATACTTCAATCCCATTCGCTGCCACATCAGTACTGTAGCCTAAACTGTGCAACATCAAACACGCCAGTTTTTGATTTACTAAATTATCTTCCGCCAGCAAAATGCGGAGCGGAAAAGTATTGGCTAACAGTGGCGGTGTTTCGGCGGTGGTGAGGGATTGTGCGCCTAATAAATGGGTTTGATGTTCTAGCGGTTGAGTGAAAATATCTTTCAATGTGTTAAATAATTGAGAGTAGCGTATCGGTTTGTTTAAATACGCCACTACTAAATTCGGGGGTAGAGTTGCGCGAAAATGCGCGGGGTCTAAAGGACTGAATACCAGTAGCGGTAAATGTCGCGAATGGGCTTTGATTTGGCTGGCTAATTTGATGATATTAATCTCATCTTCTTCCATATCTAAGATCACTAAATCACAAGGATACTGATTTTCCAACCATTCTAGCGCGTCATTGGAGTGCATGCAGGTGTATGCCTGACAACCCCAAGTTTGCAATTGCATGGCAATAATATGGCGGGTGGTGGTGTGATTAATCGCTAGCAAGACCTGCTTATTTTCTAAATAAGCTTGAACTTGATTTAAAGGGGCGCAGCTTGCAAGATTGGCAGCCACCAGTGGTAGGGTGAAGTAAAAAGTCGAGCCTTGTCCCGCCTTGCTTTCCACCCAAATATGCCCCCCCATCAATTCACACAAACGTTTACAAATCACTAAACCTAAACCCGTGCCCCCATATTGGCGTGTGGTCGAGGAATCGACTTGAGAAAAACTTTTAAACAAACGATCTAATTTATCAATGGGAATCCCAATGCCCGTATCACGTACTGCAAATTGCAGAGCATTTTTGTGTTCTTGGGTAACTTGTTTGATAGAAATCACCACCTCCCCGTGCGTGGTGAATTTCAGCGCGTTGCTGATGAGGTTCGCAAGAATTTGGCGAATCCGTGTAACATCACCTTCCAATGATTCAGGCACATCTTCTTCAATAAAATACAGCAGGTGAATTTTTGCATTGGCGGCTTTGGCGGCAAATAACTCCAAAGTATCTTCAACACATCGCCCCAATAAAAAGGGATGTGATTCTAAAGTCATTTTGCCCGATTCAATCTTAGAAAAATCTAAAATATCATTGATGATGGACAGTAAACTGTCGCCACTGAGACGGATGGTGTCCACAAATTCACGCTGTTGCGGATTGAGGGGTGTGGTGAACAATAAACTGGTCATGCCGATCACCCCATTCATCGGGGTGCGAATTTCATGGCTCATGGTTGCCAAAAAATCGGCTTTGATTTGAACCGCTTGTTCTGCGGTATGTTTGGCGAAAATTAAATCACTGTAGGTTTTAACCACGCCCTGTACCATCGGGCGGAAAATCAGCAACACTTCAATCAGCAAAGTGCCCATCAATAACACCCACAACAGCATGATCAAATAGACCACATAATTCATTTTGGATTGATTGTAATTTTGATAGGCGTTGCTTGCCGCTTCCAAAGTGCGGAAAAACGCGCCCGTGGCTGCCTCATTTAACTGCTGTAATTCAGTTAAGTCACTGTGCAATTCGCCGTAAGGCACGCTGGCAATAAATTCGGCATTTCTCAAAAACAGCAGCATATTTTTATGCAGATCAAACGGATGTTTGTAATAAATAATTTCCAATTCTGCCGTGCGTTTTTGTGAACCTTCACTGTTTTCTTCGGGTAATAATACGTTGTGGGCTGAGCGCATCAGTTGAATATCTCTACTGAGATTGTTCTGGATTTCTTGATACTTGTCTCGATGCTTTGTCTGTTGGTATGTCAGCAACTGTTGCCCATAAAAGGCAATTTTCAAGCTGTAACTTTGTTGTCGTCCACTGATGTCGAGCAGCTTCACATCGTCTTGATGGGTCTGTAGTAAAAAGAAGATCAGCCCAAAAGTTAGCGTCACCAAAACCGCAGTTACTAAAACGGCTGATGCGTATTTGCGGGTTAAATAAGCGTATTGAACGGAGGATTGCATAGTTGGATGACTGATCTGGCGTTTATAATCGCATTCCAAGCCCCAGCAAATTACGCACGCAGGGGAATAAGAGGTGATAAAGCATGACTAAAAATAATGAGGTTTTATGCAAAAATCGTGAAAAATTCCTAATTTTTTAACCACATGCTGGGTACGATGTGTGTCAAGCACAATAGGCAATTGTAAGCGGTGTTGTATCGTTATTGTGTGAATTGGGTTTAAATAATACTTTTTATTGGGATGGTGTTTGCAACAGTGAATAAATAACACGCATACATCCTACAGTGCACAACAAAATAGGGCAAGTTATCACGGATGACAAACTTGCCCTAGACTGTAAAATTAAAACAAAAACCTAAAAATTAAGGGATAATTTTCAGACGTTCATCTTTTAATGCGCCTGAACCCGCATCAACCACGCCATTATCTTTAATAAACTTGATAATTTCATTGCGGTAGATTAAGCCCGTGTCGCTTTGGGGTAAGGCGGTTAAATCCATACCTAAGCTTGGACGACCATCCGTTTTAACTTCACCTTTCCAAGCTTCACCACCGCGTGTTGCAATAAAGTCACCAAAAGCGACGTTAAAGCTTTGGGTTAAAACTTCATCAATTGGTTTGCCTTGCAGACGAATGTCGGTGGCGGTGGCTTCTGCGGCACTCTTACCCAGTTTCAGGGTGTAAGTTAAACCGCGTGAGAAATGCAGGAAGCCGTAAGATACGCCATAACCTTTTAAATCATCAGCAGTCACTGTGCCGCCATTTTCTTTAAGTTGGTCGGGACGCACGATGCGTTGTGCATTGCTTTGTACCATTTGCTTAATTTGCGCGCCAGTCATGGTTTCGACCACGATTAAGTCGGCAAAGGGCATGACATTGAACCAATCGTTAAAGCTAATTGCTGCATTGGGCGTAATCCCACCATTGACCCCAGAGGCATTGAACACGGCAAGATCAACCAATTGTGAACCATTAGGACGCACAGGGAAATCTTTACTGCGTGCCACAATCGCGTCATTCATGAAGTTTGCCATCGTGGATTGACCGACATAACGTTCTGCAATCACTTTGTCTTGTGCTATTTCAGGCACATTGCCTGCTTGCCCAATCACTTCACTCAAACGTCCGCCAAGCATGTCATATAAAGGTTGCATCACGGTTTTTTCAAAATCTAAATCGATGTCCGTATCTTGTTCATAATTTTTGGCGGTGGCATCGGTTAAAGCCACACGCTTATCACGTTTTTTCAAGGGATTTAATTTAGCTTGGGCTTGTGAACGTAAGCCGTCTTTAGTTTGGAACAGAGCTAATTGTGCCTCACCCAAATGGCTGCCGTGTGAGCCTGCTTGTAAAATCGGAATGGATTTGTAAATCGTGGTTAAGCCATTGACGTTTAACACGGTGTGGGTGTGCCCCCCAATAATCACCACTGGTTTTTTAGTGAGTAAAGCGGCGCGTTCTGCAAATTCAATATCACCCACAGGCACGACATGGCGAGGAATTCCATCGATTGAACCGTTATATCCGACATGGCTCATGATAACAATCACATCGGCAAAGCGTTCGACATAAGGCAGGGTATTGGTTAAGGCATTCATCGCATCGCTCACGTCTAGCGTGGGGTCTTCTTTCATTTTGATGCGGGTTTCATCATGGGTGGTTAAACCTAAAACCCCAATCCGTAAACCTTTGCTGACTGCGATAATTGCGGGGCTATAGTGTTGTTTATTTAAGAATGATGAACCAAAGACGTTGGCTGATAACACGGGAAACACGGCATCAGCTTGAATCGCTTTGGCAAGGATGGCTGCACCTCGGTCTAATTCATGATTTCCAATCACGCTCGCATCTAAACCCGCCGCAGAATAGGCGCGATAAGCGGCACTGGCTTTGAAGCTGTTCACGTCATAACCTAAGAGTTCATCAAAGGGATTGCCGATGTGGTCGTCACCGCCTGAAAGGAATAAAACAATTTCATTGGCTGCGGCTTTTTGACGCGCTGCTTTCACAATTTTCACCATTTGTGACAGGTAATGGGTGTCACCTTTGGTGCTGCTGGCAATTCTTAAATCGCTGTGAAAATCATTGAAATGGAAGATGTGCAATAAACGCTCATCCCCTTCTTGCAAGCTTTGCTCGGGTGCAATCACGCCCGTATCAACTTGTAATTCTTTCTTATTTTTGAAATTTGCGAAATCGCCATCAAATTTAAATAAGCTTTCCATTGCGCCATTGGGATTGGGCGTGGCTTTTTTCAAAACAACAGGGTTTTGCGTGTCTAAAAGCTGGTGACTTTGATAAGTCCAATAAAAACCATTATTTGAGGGATAATATTTCAGTGCCGCAGCATAACGCTTGTTGGTTTCAATGCCGTCTACGGAAATATTAAGATTTAATGATGAATCGAAAGTGGAGCATTGTAAGGCTTTAGATTGGCACTTGCTTGCGCCAAAATTGCTTAATTTCCAATACAAGCCGTCTTTCGCGCCGACTTCGCTGGGGTTTACAGGGGTCAGTTGTAAACTTAAACGTTCTGTTCCTGCAATCACGCAAGGAATATTGACGCTGGCAGTGCTTGCATCAAAACTTGCAACCGCACAAGTCTCGGTTGCGGCAAAACTGCTGACTGCGCTGAGCAGCCCGAAAAGGCTAATAATTGCTTTTAGCCCTGTTGTCTTTATACGCATACACTCTCCACTCAGGTTGAAAAAACGCCATCACTTTTGCAATGGGAAGTGTATTCTGCCTTTGTGGAATAATGATGACAAGTGATTTTTAATATGTATTTTTTATGTAAAATTATTTGGTAGTACTAAAAAACTAGGGATTATTCCAATTAAGCAGGATTAAACCCTAATCCTGAAAATCCTTTAATCCTGATTAAAATAATAAACAGCTAAGGGTTTTCGCTGTTTATCACTGTCTATAAAAGATGAATAAGCTGTGTCGCTTGAATTGTCAATGCCTACGCCAGTATTATCTGATATTACAAATAATTATGGGCTGCGAGCATCATCGGTACAGATTTTGAAATCGCGTATAATTATAGAAAATTTCAATTTCCAACTGTTAGGATATGCAATGCACCCGTTTTATTTATTAATCAGTATTGTACTAATAAGCACAACAACACAGAGTGTTGCAGAAAATCCACGTTATCGAGGTGACACTGAAACCACAGGCACGATTTGGCAAACCCCACAAACCGTGACGGCAACCCCCACCGTGACTACTGATAACCCAAAATGGCAAATATCGAATGTTACCACCTATCCGACACCAGATAGCGATCCCTCTAAATCGGTACATTATCGTCCCTTGACCGTCCCGCAGACGGTCAGCTTGCCAGAATTACCGCGTCCGATAACACCGAATACAGACAGTGGTTTAAATTATCCTCAGCTACCTAATTATCCTTATTACGGTGCGGTAAACAGTAATAATTATCCCGCAATTCAAATACGCTCAGAAAATGCGATAACGTCACAATCCATAAACTCATCTGATCAGCACTAGCGGTTGTCATCAATGTCGCTAACAACAATGCGTCTCTAAGCCCGAAAAAATTATGGGGTTTAAACGACTATAATTTAGCAGTCAGAGGTTATTATCTGGGGAATGGATCAACAAAGACATCGTGGGAGCACGTAATATATTATGACGTGCCTTGGTAGATAAACCCGACTGTTTTACGGTCGCAGTTAAGGCGTGTCATCAATTAAGTTTTAACTGCGCCCCAACCTCTAAACCAGCCCCTAAATCCCCTAAAGAGGACTTAAAATATTAAACATTACATAACTTGTTTGTGTTTAGCCCCCTTTAGGGGGTTGGGGGCTTCTTTAAAAGGTTTTTAAACGCGCTATTTTCTGTTAAAACCTAATTGATGACACGCCCTAGCATTAGTTAAATACTATTAAGAAAAAGTTATCGGAAGCAAACACTATGAATACTCGTTTATTTATCCTTGATACCAACGTGTTAATGCACGATCCCAGCGCAATTTTTCGTTTTCAAGAACACGCGGTGTATTTACCGATGGTGGTTTTAGAAGAACTCGATGCGGCAAAAAAAGGCACGTCGGAAGTCTCGCGCAACGTGCGCCAAGTCAGCCGTTTTTTAGATGAATTGATGCAAGGGCAAGAATCCTTAACCGAAGGCGTGCCCTTACCGAGCAGTGAAGTTGGTAAAGTGGGCGGACGCTTATTTTTTCAAACTCGATTTTTGCCGAGCCTATTGCCAAATGATATGCTCCAAAGCAGCAGTCATGCGGATAATTGCTTAATTAATACCGCGCTCGCCTTGCAAAAAGAGGATGCGCATCGGCGTGTCACCTTGGTTTCCAAAGATATTACCCTGCGGATTAAAGCCCATGTACTCGGGATTCATGTCGAAGATTACACCACCGATAAAGTGCTGGATGACATGGATTTGTTGTACAGCGGCGAATATGTGTTACCTGCGGATTTTTGGGAATTGCATGGGCAAAAAATGCAGGCATGGGGCGAGCAAAAGCATACTTATTATGTGATTAAAGACCCAATTGTTGAACAATGGCGACCTAATCAATTTATTTACACTTCCATGGAAGGCGATAATTTCGAAGCTATTGTCAAAAAAGTTGGCAACGGCGAGGCAACTTTAGAATTACTCAAAGATTATCGGCTGGAAAAGAATAATATTTGGGGCATCACGGCGCGTAACCGTCAACAGAATTTCGCCTTGAATTTGTTGATGAATCCCGAAATTGATTTTGTGAGTTTAGTCGGTTCTGCGGGCACAGGGAAAACTTTATTGACCTTGGCGGCGGGTTTGGCGCAAACCTTGGATCAGGCGAAATATCGTGAAATTATTGTCACCCGCGTCACCGTGCCACTGGGCGAAGATATTGGATTTTTGCCCGGCACGGAAGAAGAAAAAATGACGCCGTGGATGGGTGCGTTGGTGGATAATTTAGAAGTGTTAAACCCTGTCAATCATGACACGGGCGACTGGGGGCGAGCAGCAACAGCGGATTTATTAAACAATCGAATTAAAATTCGTTCGTTGAATTTTATGCGCGGGCGTACTTTTCTTAATCGCTATATTATTTTAGATGAGGCGCAAAACCTAACTTCTAAGCAAATGAAGGCATTTATCACCCGCGCAGGTCTGGGCACAAAAATTGTGTGTTTGGGAAACGTTGCCCAAATCGATACACCATACTTGACAGAAACCACTTCAGGCTTAACTTACGTGGTGGATCGTTTTAAAACTTGGGATCATAGCGGACATATTACCTTGCAACGCGGTGAACGTTCACGCTTGGCGGACTTTGCCAATGTAACTTTATAAATTTTTTCACTGCCTCCCTGAAGAGCTTTGCTTCAAGGGACACAGTGAGGGTTTCACTCTCCCATCAACAGTGACAACAACACCGTCCCAATCAAGGGCGACGACCCCAAATAGGGTGCAATACTGATTTTAATATCAGGATGTTGTGCAGTGACCAGCGCGATTTGTGCAGGAATATCTTCTACCACATGTCTGCCTTGAGAAAGGAAATACGGCAACACAATAATTTCGTGGCTGCCGTTTGCAATGCAATTGAATAAAGCTTCAGGAATTGATGGACGGGCAATTTCTAAAAAACCACAATCCACCGCCGCAAACATCGGCCCTGCCAAGGCAGCCAGTTGCTGGGCAAGTCTATAAACTTCCTCATTGGAAGCCTCACGCCGACTGCCATGCGCCACTAAAACCACACTGCGCTTTAACATAGTTTTCCCTTAATTTTCCAACTGTTCCCAGCGTAAATAGCCTTCATGCAATTCCTGCTGAATCACATCAATGCGCCCCAATGTTTGATCGCGTTGGATAGTGTCTTTGTAAAACTCAGGGTTTGCCATGTCCATTTGCAATTCTTTCAACTCAGTTTCTAGCCGCTCAATTTTTTTGGGCAATTCATCAAGTTCGCGCTGTTCTTTGTAACTGAGTTTGCGGGCTTTGCTGGCAACTACAAAAGTTTCTGCGGGCGGTGGCGTAGGGGTTTCTACTTTTTTCGCGCCCATTTTACCCGTTTCTTGGCTTGCAGGACGTTGGCGTAAA
>JBDLSS010000442.1:0-4501 GCA_039799345.1 Pseudomonadota bacterium | reverse complement strand
GCATAATCAAAAATGCGATTAACAGTGTAATCACTATCGTAATTGCACCAACGATACTGATAAATAAATAACCATTTTCAGAGACTTCCATCGCCTGCTTTTCAGCATCGCGGGTGCTTTGGGTGTGGATGCGTAACACTTGGCTGAGGGAGTTTAATGCCTCTTCATAAGCAGGTTTAAGCTTTGCCTGCATGATAGACAGGGCATATTCACGCTTACCATCGTGTAGAGCATCAAGAATTTGGCTTTGTAAGGAGAGAGAAAGGGCTAAATTTTTACGGGTACTTTCTAAATACTTAGTTTCGCTGCTGGAGCTGGGAATGGTTTGTAACTGTCCATAAGCGATAGAAAAATCTTCATCTAACACTAAAAATTCATTTTGATTTTTATCTTCTTCGTTGGGGATTGCATAAAGCAAGGAATCATAAAGGGTATTTAGACGACGTTGTACAATATTATAAAGTAAAGAAGTCAATTCAATCTTAACATTACTTTGGTCAACAACAGCTTGTAATCGTTGACTCACATTTTGAATGCGGGATAAGCCTGTAACAATCAGCACCGACAATAAAATCACCATCATGGTGAAGCCTAGAATAATACTAAATTTGGAATTGATCGTTTTCATCAAATTTCCTTGCTGGTCTGAAACCTCCCCCTTGAGAGGAGAATACTTGACTAGAAAACGATACGTGAATATCGTCATCCTTTCGGTAACCTCCGCAGTTATGGGGAGGCAATCCATCGACTTCTATCCGTCGGTAGCTATCGCTAAAAAGTCACTTGGCGGATGAGATCGAGTATGGATTGGAACAAACATGCGTAGGGTCACAACAGTGAGAATGTGAGTGCAGTGGAGTGTGCGTGATAATCATATCACAGGCACTAAATTGACCAAAGCTTGTGACGCATTATCTCCTGTTTGCGCCAAGACAATGATGAATAAGGTGAGAACTTTTAGGATAATTTAAGATTTAGAAAACTGCGCCCCCAACCCCCTAAAGATGGCTAAATATCTAAAAATTCTAGGTTTTAAGCCATTTTCAGGGGTTGGGGGCGCAGTCAGCTTTAAAAAGAACAGGCTTATTTAGCGTTCATTAAAGCAATGGTGGTATCTAGCATACGGTTGGAGAAGCCCCATTCGTTGTCATACCAAGACAGCACTTTCACCAAAGTTCCCCCGATGACACGGGTTTGCGTGGAATCGTAGTTAGAAGAGGCGGGCGTGTGGTTGAAATCGATAGAAACTAAAGGATCAGTGTTATACGCTAACACGCCTTTTAATTCGTTTTCAGAAGCCGCTTTCAGAATGCCATTGATTTCTTCAATGCTGGTGGCGCGGGCGGCAACAAAGCTTAAATCCACTAAAGAGACGTTGATGGTAGGCACGCGCACGGAGAAACCATCTAACTTACCATTTAATTCAGGTAATACTAAACCCACAGCGACAGCAGCACCGGTCTTAGTAGGAATCATAGACATAGTGGCAGAGCGGGCGCGGCGTAAGTCAGAATGATAAACGTCGGTCAATACTTGGTCATTGGTGTAAGCGTGAATCGTGGTCATTAAACCATGAACCACCCCAATTTTTTCATGTAAAGGTTTTACTAAAGGAGCTAAGCAGTTGGTAGTGCAAGACGCATTAGAAATCACCGTGTGTTCTGCTTTAAGGATCGAATGGTTGACCCCATAAACCACAGTGGCATCTACGTCTTTATCGCCGGGTGCAGAAATAATCACTTTCTTAGCACCGCCAGCAATGTGCGCACTGGCTTTGGCTTTGCTGGTGAATAAGCCTGTACATTCTAAAACCACGTCAACCTCTAATTCACCCCAAGGCAATTCAGCAGGATTACGTTTTGCCAAGACACGAATTTTGTCACCGTTGACAATCATGTATTCGCCTTCAACGGACACTTCTGCGTTGAAACGACCATGAGCGGTATCATAACGGGTTAAGTGTGCATTGGTTGCAGCATCGCCTAAGTCATTGATGGCAACGATTTGAATTTCATGAGTACGACCTGACTCATACAGCGCACGTAAGATATTACGTCCGATACGTCCATAACCATTAATTGCAACTTTGATAGTCATTCCTTACTCTCCTGCATCTGCGTCATAAAGCGGCACATTATACTATTTTTGCAGAGGAAGGATAAAGATTGTGAACGGCTTTTATGGGCGGGGTGTCTTGTGAGAATTTTAGCGTTACAACTGAGCTTGAGATAAGAAAGAACCGAAAGTTTAATAAATCCCGTTTTAAAAAAATTTACAAGGATTATCAGAATTAGGGCGTGTCATCAATGAAGTTTTAACTGCGCCCCACCCCCTAAACCAGCCCCTAAATCCCCTAAAGGGGACTTAAAATATTACACATTACATAACTTGTTTGTGTTTAGCTCCCTTTAGGGGGTTGGGGGCTTCTTTAAAGGTTTTTAAACGTGCTACTTTCTGTTAAAACTTAATTGATGACACGCCCTAGGATTTACGGATTATAAGTGGCTAAAATCCTCTTAAATCGAGCATGAGACCTGCTAGATTTTTAAAACCTAGCAGGTTTTGAGTTCAGGACTGGCAGTGACGCAGGAGCATTGGGAAGAACGAAAAGGCGTAATCTTAAAATCCTAAGTCCGATATTCCGCATTAATCTTGACGTAATCGTATGAAAAATCACAAGTCCACACATCTTCCAGTGCATCACCCCGCGCCAACAACACGCGAATGGTGATTTCTTTTTCAGACATCACCGCTTGCCCTTGGGCTTCAGTGTAACTTTGGGCCCGCCCGCCATTTTCCACAATGCAGACTTCGCCCAAATAAATCTTGATTTTATCCAAATCCAGATTTTTTAATCCTGCCCGTCCCACCGCCGCTAAAATCCGTCCCCAATTGGCATCGCTGGCAAAAAACGCGGTTTTGACCAAAGGAGAATGCGCGATAGTGTAAGCCACGTCTAAACATTCTTGAGCGTCCGCACCTTGTTCAACGCGCACGGTGATGAATTTAGTTGCGCCTTCGCCATCGCGAACAATCGCTTGTGCCAAAGCAATGCAAACCTCGGTGATTAAATCGCGCAGTTGCAAATAAGCTTCATCCGCCGTGTTCACGGTCAACATGCCTTTACCCGTCGCCACCAACACGCAAGAATCATTGGTTGAGGTGTCGCCATCAATCGTGACGCGGTTAAAACTGCGATTCGCCGCATAGTGCAAGCATTCTTGTAATAAACTTTGCGGAACGGAAGCATCGGTCGCGATAAAACCCAGCATGGTTGCCATGTCGGGGCGAATCATGCCCGCGCCTTTAGAAATCCCAGTCACCGTGACCAGATGCCCGCCAATTTCTGCTTGACGAGAAACTAACTTCGGCACGGTGTCAGTGGTCATAATCGCCCGCGCCGCCTTATCCCAATTATCAGCAGAAAGATTTTGAAAGGCGACAGGAATCGCTTTGCAGATTTTTTCCACAGGCAAAGAAACTCCAATCACCCCCGTTGAAAATGGCAACACCGCTTCTGAAGTGCAAGACGCTTGGGCGGCAACCGAGGCGCAACTGCTGAGCGCGTCTTGTAAACCTTGTGCGCCCGTGCCTGCATTGGCATTGCCTGAATTAATCAGCAAAAAACGCGGTGCAGTATTATGTAAATGTTTTTTACTCAAAGTTACAGGCGCGGCACAAAACGCATTTTGGGTAAACACAGCGGCAGTGCTGCTGTTGGGCGCGATTTCAAATAAAGTCAAATCATCGCGCACGCTTTGTTTAATTTGCGCACAGGTCGTCCCGATACGAATGCCCGCCACCGCATGAAATGCTAACACTGGTTCTGACATGCAAAGCTCCTTATTGGCGAATGTGTCCATTGCCGAGTACGATGAATTTTTGTGAGGTGAGTCCTTCCAAACCCACAGGGCCGCGTGCATGGAATTTATCGGTGCTGATGCCGATTTCCGCGCCTAAACCATATTCAAAACCATCTGCCAAACGGGTTGAAGCGTTGACCATCACCGAGCTGGAATCGACTTCTTGCAAGAAACGCATACCACGATCCCAATCTTCCGTAATAATACTTTCCGTGTGTTGCGAGCTGTGGGCGCGAATATGTGCAATCGCTTCGTCGATATTTTCCACAATCTTAATTGACAAAATTGGGGCTAAATATTCTGTGTCCCAATCCGCAGCATTGGCGGCGGTGATGTTTGGCAGAATTTTCAAAGTTTCTGCACAACCGCGTAATTCAACGCCTGTGGCGTGATATTTTTCTGCCAAAACGGGCAAAATTTGGGCAGCAATACCTCTGGCAACTAATAAAGTTTCCATCGTATTGCATGTGCCGTAACGCTGGGTTTTAGCGTTGTAAGCCACTTGTAAGGCTTTGTTTAAATCGGCTTTGTCGTCAATATACACATGACAAATCCCATCTAAATGCTTAATCACAGGCACGCGCGCTTCTTGGCTGATGCGTTCAATTAAACTTTTGCCGCCGCGTGGAATAATCACA